>JBIKHW010000140.1:0-8080 GCA_044361935.1 Limnohabitans sp.
GGCTTCTGAGCAAGCCACCTTGGCGCGGCTCGATTCAAAGCCGCCCTTTTGCCCTTGGTCGAGCAACCAAGCGGTGTGCCAGATGTGCAGGCGGGCGGTGTGCAGGTCGATGTCGTTGTCAGCCAGCATGAAGCCGACGCCTTCGTGTTCGGCCAGCGGTTTGCCAAAGGCGTGGCGGCGGCTGGCATAGGCCAGTGCAATGTCGTGCGCACGGCGGGCCTGCCCCAGCCAGCGCATGCAGTGCGTCAAGCGGGCAGGGGCGAGCCGAATCTGCGCGTAGCGAAAACCCTGGCCCACTTCGCCCAGCACATCGCTGGCGGGCACGCGCAGGTTGTCAAAGCGCAGCACGCCGTGGCCGCCTGTGAAGCAGTTGTCCAGGGTGTCCATGCTGCGCTCATGGTGGATGCCGGGCTGGTCCATGTTGGCCAAAAACATGGTGGCCGTGCCGTCTTCCATGCGGGCCATGACGATGACGTAATCCGCGCCGTCGGCACCGGTGATGAACCATTTGCGGCCATTGATCAGGTAGTCGTCGCCATCGCGCACAGCGGTGGTTTTTAGCATCGAGGGGTCGGCGCCCGCGCCGGGGTCGGGCTCGGTCATGGCAAAGCACGAACGCGTCAGGCCCGCCACTTGGGGACGCAGCCAGCGTTCTTTTTGCGCGGGGGTGGCCACTTCTTCCATGAGGTGGATGTTGCCTTCGTCGGGCGCGTGGATGTTGAGCGCCGTGGGGCCCAAGTTGGAGTAACCGGCTTCTTCAAACACCACCGCTTTGGCGATGTGGCTCAGGCCCAGGCCGCCCATCTCAAGGGATGCATGGGGGGTGAGCAAGCCCGCTGCGCGAGCACGACCCACCAGTTCTTCACGCAGATCTTTGGATGGGCCGTGCGGGCCGTGGCGCGGGTCGCTTTCAAGGGGAATGACTTGCTCTGCAATGAACTGCCGCGTGCGGTCACGCAGGGCCGCAATGTCGGTTGGAATGTCAAAGTTCATGGGCCCAAGGTCTTTAGAAAACTGGTGAATAAAACGGTCATGCAAGGATTGGAAGGCTTGGTGATGCCGTGTGCTGTCCGGCCTGTGACTTGCTGTCGCCCGTGTGTCTTCGGCTACAGCTTTGAATGCGGCTTGTCATCTTAGGGGCATGCCTGAAATCCAGCGGGTGCTAGTCTCTGCGAAACAATCGGCAAACCTCATCATTCCCCCGCCATAACAAGGACACACCATGAAGCTCTACACCGCCCACCGCGCCCCCAGCCCCCGGCGGGTGCTGATGTTTTTGGTCGAAAAAAACATCACTGGCATCGAGATGGTCAACATGGACCTGAACGGCGGCGAGCACCGACAGCCCGAATACTTGGCCAAAAGCCCCTTGGCCAAAGTGCCTGCGCTGGAGTTGGATGACGGCCGCGTGATCACCGAGACGCGGGCGATCTGCACTTTGCTGGAGGGCCGCTACCCCGAGCCCAACCTGATGGGCGTGGACGGCGACGAGCGCGGCTTCATTGAGATGGCCGACCGGCAGGTGGAGCTGTATTTGCTGGGCGGCATCGCCAACGCGATCCGTCACAGCCACCCGGGCTTGGCGGCTTTAGAGAAACCCCAGTTCCCCGAGTTTGGGCGCTCACAGGCCGAGAAGGTGCGCGATGTGGCGCGGGGTTTTGACCTGCGCCTGCAAAGCCAGCCCTACATCGCGGGCGAGCGCTTCACCATCGCCGATATCACTGCGTTCTGTGCGCTGGAGTTTGCGCGGGGCTTGATGAAGTTTGTGCCTGGTGACGAGGGCATGACCGCCTTGCAGGCTTGGCGCGACCGCATGAACGAGCGGCCCAGCGCCAGGGTGTGATCCATTCGCGTCGTTTCCAATGAGAGGACCTTTGGTCATTCCGACCTCTGTTTTGGTGATCATGGGCTTTTGTTCTTGTCCTCCCGGGCTTGACCCGGGATCCAGAGTGCGCATGTGCCTTTTGCAAAGACCACGGGTGTGCACTGGACCCCGCATCAAGTGCGGGGTGACAGAGTAAAGGTGCGGGGTGACAGAGTAGAGCGGTTTGACAGATCAGAGGTGCGGGGTGACAGGCTTCAGCTGAACACGCCGCCGTAGTCCTTGCGCAGGTCGTTTTTCTGAACCTTGCCGGTGCCGCCCACGGGCAAGGATTCGAGGAAGACCACGTCGTCGGGCACCCACCACTTGGCGACCTTGGTGGTGAGGAAGTCGAGAATCTCTTGCTTCTCCAGCGACTGCCCCGGCTTGCGCACAATGAACAACAGCGGGCGCTCATCCCATTTGGGGTGTTTGACGCCAATCACTGCGGCCATGGCCACGGCAGGGTGACCGATGGCGGCGTTTTCCAGATCGATCGAGCTGATCCATTCGCCACCGGTTTTGATCACGTCCTTGGTCCGGTCGCGGATTTGCATGGTGCCTTGTGCATCGATGGTGGCGATGTCGCCGGTGGGGAACCAGCCGTCGACCAAAGCGGTTCTCTCGGCCTTGAAGTAGCGTTCCACAATCCACTGGCCGCGCACCATCAACTCGCCCTGGGATGTGCCGTCACGGGGCAGGGTGGCGCCGTTTTCATCGACGATTTTGATTTCGATGCCCGAGACCGCGCGGCCTTGTTTGGCCACGATGGCGTGTTGCTCGGCGGCGGGTTTGAGGCGGTCGGCACGGCTCAGGTTGCTCATGGTGGCGACAGCCGTGGTCTCGGTCATGCCCCAGCCGTGGCGCACTTCCACGCCGTAGTTGTCCATGAACTTGGCGATCAGCGCCATGGGCATGGCCGAGCCGCCCACCGCAGTGCGCTTCATGTGGGCAAAGCGCAAGTTGTTTTGCTCCACATGCTGGATCAGACCCATCCAGATGGTGGGCACGCCTGCGCTGATGGTGACTTGCTCGCTGTCCATCAGTTCGTACAAGCTGGGGCCGTCGAGTTTGGGGCCAGGCAAAACCAGTTTGGTGCCTGCCACCAGCGCGGCGTAGGGGATGCACCAAGCGTTGATGTGGAACATGGGCACCACGGGCAAGATGGTCTCTTGTGTGGACAGGCTCAGCACATCGGGCAGACAGGCCATGGTGGCGTTCAGCACGATGGCGCGGTGCGTGTACAGCACGCCTTTGGGGTTGCCAGTGGTGCCCGAGGTGTAGCACAGCGCAGCGCCGGTTTGATCGTCCAATTCGGGCCAGTCAAAGCTGTCGCTGTGGCCGGTGAGCAGGCCTTCGTAATTCATCACATTGGCCACGCCCTCGATGGTGGGTGTGTTGGCCGCATCGGCCAGGCACACCCAGGCGCGGACTTTGGGGCAATGTGCGGCAATGCCCTTGACCAGCGGCGCGAAAGTGGCGTCAAACAGCACCACCTCGTCTTCTGCGTGGTTGATCACATAGATCAGCTGCTGCGGGTGCAGGCGCGGGTTGCAGGTGTGCATGACCATGCCGCTGCCCGAGACGGCGTAATACGCCTCCAAGTGGCGGTGGTTGTTCCAGGCGATCGAACCCACCGCGCTGCCCGCTTTCAGGCCCATCTGGGCTAAGGCGTTGGCCAGCTGGCGTGAACGTTTGGCAGCCTGGGCAAAGGTGCTGCGGTGCAAGGGGCCGTGCGTCTCGCGCGAAACGATTTCCTGTTCGCCAAATTGCGCAGCGGCGTGTTCAAGAATGCCCGAAATGAGCAAGGGGCGGTTCATCATGAGGCCAGATGTGGACATGGCGAAAGTCTCCAGTGATTCAAATGTTTTACAGCAGCGCCGCGTACACCAGGTCGCGGAACAGGGGCCGATAGTAATCCCTTTGGTTGGGGGCCTGAATCATCAGCAAGGCGTACATGTCGAGCGCCGGGTCAACAAAGAAGGTGGTGCCCGCGATGCCACCCCAGTAATACAGGCCCACCGAGCCTGGCACAGGCGTCAGTCCCAAGTGCGTGCGCACCGCAAACCCGAGGCCAAAGCCGTGGCCCGGGGGCAGCAGCGTGCCATCTGCCGGGATGCCGCACAAGTGGTCGGCGGTCATGTAGTCCACCGTGTGCGGGCCCAGCAGGCGCACGCCGTTCAGCTCGCCCCGGTTGCGCAGGCACTGCAAAAAGCGTGTGTAGTCCATCGCCGTTGACATGAGGCCCCCACCACCGCCTTCCATGGCGGGCACTTGCCGAGGTTCGAGCACTTTCATCGGTACACCACCGTCGGGGTCGTGTGCAAAGGGCTCGGCAATGCGTTGCTGCTGATCGGGTGGCACGGCAAAGCCGGTGTCCATCATGCCCAGCGGGCCAAAGATTTCGGATTGCAAGAAGGCCCCCAAGCTTTGCCCGCTGACCACCTCGACCAGCCTGCCCAATACATCGGTGGCGCGGCTGTAAGCCCACACGGTGCCGGGCTGGAACTGCAGCGGCATTGCGGCCAGCGTTTGTGAAAACTCGGCGTTTGTCCGCTCGCGTGAGGCGATCTTCACCGCGCCGTATTGGCGCTGCACCGATGAGTCACCCAAAAATTCATACGTCAGCCCCGCTGTATGGCGCAAAAGGTCTTGCACTGTGGCTTCTTGCCGCACGGGCTCCAGTCCTTGGGCCGTGGCCACATGTTGGTTCGCGTACTCGGGCATCCATCGGCTGACCGGGTCGCTCAAGAGCAATTGCCCGCGCTCGACCAGCATCATCACCGCCACCGATACGACCGGCTTGGTCATCGAATAAATGCGAAAGATGCTGTCAGTCTTCATGGGCGTACCCGCAGCAGGGTCTTGCTGGCCGATGGCCTCGAACAAGGCAATCTGCCCGCGCCTGGCGATCATGGCCACAGCGCCGGGCAAGCGGCCGCTGGCCACTTCGCGTTGCAACACGTCCATCAAGCGTTGAGTGCGCTCTGGGCACAAGCCCACATCGTCGGGTCGGGCGTGGGGTAAAGCGGTGTGTGTGGTCATGGGTGGCTCCAAGAGTAGAGCGTTTTGTACACCAGTCGGTCGCAGCGAGGTATTACTTGTGCAGCACATGCCGTCCAGCCTTGTCGCCCAGGCGTCAAAGGCCCCAACCTTTGCACTGTGCGAGCCTTGCTAGACTGAATTCATGCGCATCTCAGAACTCTCTGCCAAGACCCAGGTGTCGGTGCATCGATTGCGGCGGTACGAGGCCGACGGCCTCATTCAAAGCCAGCGATTGCCCAACGGCTACCGCGAGTACGACGACCCAACCGTCAAGCATGTGGTCTTCATCGCCATGTCCAGAGAGATGGGTTTCTCGCTGACCTTCATTGCCGAGTATTTGCCGCGATTCAAAGCGGGCACGCTGTCGGCGCAAGACATGATCGACGCCATCTTGGCGCGAGTGGCCGAGATTGACCAGCTCATTGCCGAGCAAAAAGCATTACGCAAAAAATTGATGGACCACATCGGGTGGTTCAAAACCCAAGCCAGGAGAAAACCATGAGTCCACTGGACATGCTCAAAAAAATCAACGCCATGGCCGAGTTCAACCGTTGGTGTGGCATCGAGGTGACAGTGGCCGAACCTGGCTTTGTGGAAATCCAGATGCCCTGGAGGCCAGAGGTCGGACAGTATTCGGGCTACTTGCACGCGGGCTTGATTGGCACACTCATCGACACCGCGTGTGGCTTTGCCGCAGGCACCGTGGCGGGCCCCAATCTGCTGGCCGCCAACTTCTCAGTCAACTGCTTGCGCCCCGCAGTGGGTCAAAAGTTCATTGCCCGTGCCCGTGTGATCAAGCCCGGCAAGGCGCAGGTCTTCACCAGTTGTGATTTGTTCGCGGTGGATGCCGAGGGCGAAAAACTGGTGGCCAATGGCCAGACACTGCTCACGGTGGTGCAAACCGTCTGAGCTGGATGCACAAGGCGGCCAATGAGCCGCCCCCGTCTGCTTACGGCGCAGGCTCAATGGTCACGGTGTAGACGATTTCTTCGGGTTGACCCATGGACAGATATTTCACCGTCAAGGGTGAAAAATCCTTGGTCGATTTGGCCCTTGTGAGCACCTCGGATTGGCGGCGTTTACCGGGCTCATCATCTTCAGCAACGGTACGCAGGCTGTAAGTGGTGGGCTTGCCAGGCGCGATGTCTTTGGACAGGCCCATGTACAAATCAAATTTACGGCCTTGGTATGCGACCGATCGCGTCAAGTCGCCAACCAGCGAAGGGTTGTTGTCCGGGGTGGATTCCCGCTTGATTTGCACGCTCACGCGTTCGTTGAAAAGTACTTTGTGCTGATCCTTGTTGTCGCACAGTACTTGTGTCCGCGAGTCGCGAGACTTGGGGGGATTGCCGCCAAAACAGCGGTAATTGACCTCTGCCTTGATCTGAAAAGTGTGTGTCTCTGCTGTGGTGCTTTGTGCAGAGGCTGACCAGGCACAACCCAACGTGGCGATTGCAAATAAATATTTTTTAAGCATTTTCAATTGGAGTGGTCCTTGAGTGACATGGCGCTTTGGGTGGCGTCATTGGCTGTGAGTTTTGTTTGAGAAAAATTGTAATTTTGAAATTCTCATTCAATTGAAAATGGTAACTATGTTTTACATTTATTTTCAAGGCGCCAGGTAGGGGATCAACGACGGACAAAGTTCAGTCTGATGGGGTGATGGGGTCGCAATGTCAAATTCAGATTGACTTCGGGCTAAGGGGCATCCAAGCGCCCCGCGTGACGTCGGGCGCACTGGGCAAAAAAACGCTCAGGCTTGAAGGCATGCGGAGAATCGAACCAGCTTGCATCACGTTGGATGACATCAAGCGTGAATGCGATCAGGTGGCCTTGGGGCGCGGGTTTTTTAGATGAAGACGCGTTCTGGGTCTAAAGGGCGTGGGCGCAATTGGCCGGTTACGAGTTGCCGACCAAGGTGCTAACCAATGCGCCATTGGCCGGTTAAGACCGGCTCCAAAGCGCCTGCCCGCGCTGCGCCTTGCTCGCATCGCTGGGCGTGAGGGTGATGGGGCCTTGTGGCGTTTGGCGCAGCTGATCGGCCAGCGCCATCAAGGCCTCTTCGGGGCCGCTCAGTAGTTCAAGTTCCAACTCCAGCAGCGGCTCGCTCAGCGGGGTGCCGGGCACGTGGATGCGGCCTTGGTCCAGCGCCACTTCGATCTGTGCGCCTGCATGGTCGATCAGCCAGTGTTGGCGTTCAAAGTCGGTGCAAAACAGCGGCTTCAAACGCGGCCGCATGGCCATCAGGTCGGCGGCCAGAGCAGCGTCATCGATCAGCATGTCGAACTGCAAAGCGCCAGGCGTGGTTGGGCCTTCCCACTCTTGTCTGCGCGAAAGGCCTTTTTCGCTTTTCCCTGCCGTCTTGACGGTGAGCAGCCACTGATCGTCTGCCAGCCGCTCGCGCACGGCCATGCGGCGTTGCTGCAAGGACAGGTCGGAGGTGTCGAAATAGGTGTTGAGCAGTCGCTGTGTGCTGCCCGTTGCTGCCAGCAACGGGTGGTCCAGCAGGCGAGGCAGGTCTGGTTCGAACAGGCTCAGTTTGAGTTCGGTTTCCATGATGTGTGTGAGAGATGAAACCCTCAAGTCGCAGCTGTCGCAAAGCGCTCGCGCAAATACGCCACGATCGCCCCCGATTCTTGCAGCCAGCGGGTTTGACCGTTGGCTTCGGTGATCTTCAGGCAGGGTACTTTTGTCGCACCGCTGCCTTGCAGCAACTCATCGCGATGAGCGCTGTTGTGCTGAGCGTCGCGCTTTTCAATGGGCAAGGACAGGCGGCGCATTTCCTGGCGCACCTTGATGCAAAACGGGCAGGTGCTGAACTGGTACAGCGCCAGGCTTTGGCACTGCTGGTCCACGCGGGTTTGCGCTGCGGCTTCGCGCACCACGCCAGCGGGTTGGGTCAGGCGCTCTTTGAGCAGCATGACGGGACCCAGCACAAGGCGCAGGGTTCTGAAAAAAGCACGGATGACGGTTTTCATAATGGCATTCAAATGTTCAAAAGTGGTGGGTAATCAGGGGGTGTGAACTGAGCAAGGGGCAGGGTTGAGGGGGCTTTGCAGCTTTCGTGAATCCAACACCCTCAAAGCAAGCGTGCCAAATAATGCCCCGTGAAGCTCGCCTTGTTTTTGGCCAATTGCTCGGGCGTGCCTTCGCCCAGCACCGTGCCGCCGCCCG
>JBIKHW010000141.1:0-8075 GCA_044361935.1 Limnohabitans sp.
TCGTACCAACCGCTCACACGCAGCAAGCCAAGACTTCGCAAGGGTGAGACACGGGTTCGGATCGTGCCACTCAAAGACTTGACGATCACACCCGCATCAGCAAGCGCGATGAACTTTCAGACCAATGACTACAAGCGTGGTTCCTGTGATCTGGGTATGGCCCGTTTGGGATCGCAAGATGGCGTCTCCAAACCGATGCAAGGCAAGTACGTTTATTACGCACCAGAGACACCGATCAACGTGTATTACAACCAACAAGGTCTGCCCGTGCGAGCCACCATGCAGCAATGCGACCACCGCTTCGCATCCAATTTCCCACGCCCTATTCCAGGCGAAACCATTGCCAGCACCCCAGTCACCACAACGACCCCAACTCCGTCCGTTCTGGTTCAACCGAACGCACCCATTGCCTCTCCAACCGTGACGCCTGCCGCGTCTCAAGCAGCGTCGGGCGTTGCCGGTGCCACAGCAACAGCCCCTGCGACTGTGGGGTCGGGAGTTGCCGGTGCCACTGCAACCGCTCCCGCGACGGTAGAGGCCGGCGTCTTGCTGGCTGCTGGGCCCATCGCATTTCAGCAAGTCTTGGGTATTTTGGGATTAGTGGCAGCCGGCAGCGCAGTTCTCCTGAACAGCAGCGGTGAAACCGGAACCACTGGTACGACCGGAACGAATTGATGGGTCATCACCAAGGTCGTAAAAGATGCGTGGCTTGAAGTGGGTTCTGTTTGCAGCGGTCCTGCAACTTCTTTCGGGATGTGCTTCAGGCTTTTCAGCTGGGCTGTCGTCATTGTTGGATGAGGTTCGGAGCAGTCCATCTTCGGTGCGACAAACCCCAATGAAAACGGGCATTCGATACCTGCTCGTGGAAGACAACCAGCGGGAAGCCTTGATGGTGTGGGTCGGCAATGAAGTGGGCCCCATGGGTCCCACCACCATTTGGGTCAGCGCCGATGGGGTTGTGCTTCGCTTGACACAGGGTCGCTTGGTTGGCATTTCCGAACCCTCTCGGCAGTGGCGATTGATTTCAGAGTCCAAGTTGGCACCGACCGGTGACGATCCAAGGCCCCTCCATTTTTTACAAACCACCGACGAACAACCCGGTCAGCGCATGGGCGTGATTCGCCAAGTTTCCAAGTTGCCGGTCAAGGCCAGTTCCCAGACGACGTCCTCTCTGCCAGAGGGATTGCATTGGGAGCAGGAACTTGACGTGACCACGGGGACACTTCTTGCCCTTCACGGGTACCTCCGACCAGAGGGTGAGATCGCGGCCGGACAGCGTTGCATCCACCCTGGTTGGTGCTTGCGGTGGCAAACCTGGCCCGCCCTCTCGAACCCATGACCCCTATGACATTTCAACTCTGGACGTGGATGGGGGCGTTTGCATGCCTGAGTCCTTTGGTGCTGACAGCCCAAGAAGCATTGCCGCTGGATCAGAACACACCCGTTCAGTTGACACCGCCTGAAGGTGCGCGTCTCGGGTCTTGGCTCACGACACAGCACCCCCATCTGTCGTCTAACCTGTACCCCTTGGGCATGGTTTGGCTGGATCCGAAGGCGCTCACAGACCAAAGCGACAAAAAAAAAGCGCTACTGGACCTGCTATCGATCAGGCGTGAATGGGCACCTGATGAGATTCAGTCCCTGGAAAAGATGCTGCTGCAAATGCCTGTGAAAGGTCGTTTGCCCCTTTCTACGCAAGACGTCTGGCTGATGCAGGCGCACAAAAATCTTGAGCCTGTCATGGGCCCTGGCGCTCAGGTGGTGATCAGCGGACGGCCCGATAAGGTTCGTGTTGTGAATTCAGACGCACAGTGGTGTGATGTCTATTTCCAGAACTCGCGATGGTCGATCGATTACCTGAAAGCCTGCGATGCGCAGACGGGTTCAGACATGGTTTGGCTGATTCAACCCGATGGACAGGTCAAACGCTTGGGTGTTGGGCCATGGAATCAGCGCACACAAGAGTCTCCGGCTCCCGGTGCATGGCTTTGGGTGCCACCACGCTCAATTCCTGAGGACTTGCAGCACGAGGTGGCCCAAATCATCGCCACCCAAGGTCCCGCTCTCAGCGCTGGCGTGGCCATCCATTTGTCATCAACGCACAGCCCTCAACCCGTTGACTTGCCGGCTTCGATGAACGATTGGGGCATGACGGGCTTGCTGCAAACGCCATCCGCCAGAACCGCGCCCCCAGGACATGCGGGGCTTACCATCAGCAGAGTTTGGCCCTATACCCACACGACAGTCAGCATCAGTCCATTCGAGTCGGTTGAGTTGGGCATGCGTTACACCAACATCAGCAATATCCTTTATGGACCGTTGATCGCTGGCGACCAGTCTTACAAGGACAAGTCATCCGAAATCAAGTGGCGGTTTTTGAACGAAACCTCCATGCGCCCAGCAGTGGCCATCGGTTTAAGGGATCCGGGTGGAACCGGACTTTTTGCTGGCGAGTATGTGGTTGCAACCAAGCGATGGAACAAATTGGACGTGAGCCTGGGTTTGGGTTGGGGGTATTTGGGGCAACGCGGAGAAAACGCCAATCCTTTGGGTGTTTTGGGATCCCGTTTTGCTAAACGTCAAAGCAGTCAAACAGGTTCAGGTGGTACAGCCCATCTCGGGACCTTGTTCACAGGCAAAACCGCCTTGTTTGGCGGTGTTCAATGGCAGACACCGATCCCCGAGTTGGTCTTGAAGCTTGAAAGGGATGGCAACCATTACCGTAAAGAACCTTTTCAAAACGACGTGGGCGGTGTCAAAAGCGCTTTCAATTGGGGGATGACTTGGCAACAAGGTCCCCTCAATCTGAGTTTGGGGCAGGAGCGTGGCAAGCAATGGATGTTGGGGTTGACGATCAGCACCGACATGTCCCGCATGACACGGCGCAAGAGCAGTGAACCCGCTGGATGGCCCGTGACAAAGCCCTTCAGTCCTGCGACGGTTTTGCACACACAGCCAAGTTTGCTCTCGAGCACTCCCCCGACTCCAAACCTGTCCGAGAGAAACAAAACCGTTGTTCTGGCGGCCATCACCGAGCAGACAGGTTGGGATGCCCGTGAGCTTCGCGAGGAGCAGCAAAGCTGGGTCATTCAACTCGACAACGCCCAAGGATTTTCATTGCCCGAACGGATTGACAGGGCCATGGCCGTGGTTCATGCCACAGCCCCCGAGCACATCAACTCAGTCAGATTCGTGCTGATGCAGCAAGGCATTTCCGTCAGCAGTCGACATTTGGATCGGGCAGTGTGGGCCGATAGCCGCTTTGCATGGCGAGGCCATGAACCCATGCACGCCTCCACAGCCGCCCCCACGCTGGCCATCCCGGTGAAACTGCCCCCCAAACAAAAACTCACAGGCAGCGCAGGGCTGGGTTACCAGCAACATGTGGGGGGGCCGGATGGGTATCTTTATGCATTGAATGCCATCGCTGATGGAAAGTGGACCGCTGGCAATGGCATGTGGCTTCAGGGTTCTGTCAAGGTTCGCCTGAACGACAACTACGACAAATACCGCTACACCGCGCCAAGTCAGCTGCCGAGGGTCAGAACATACATGCGCGAATATCTGACGACAGAGCGTGTCACATTGCCCAACGTGCAGATCAATCATCTGCACCAGTGGAGTGAGAACATCTACTCTTTGGCGTATGCGGGTGCATTGGAGCCGATGTTTGCGGGTGTGGGCGCTGAAGTCCTGTGGCGACCCATCAACAGCAAATGGGCCATCGGCGCTGACATGAACCGCTTGGCCCAAAGAGATTTTGACCAGCGTGCTGGTCTCAAAGACTATCGCGTCAGCAGTGGACATGTCACGGCTTACTGGGACAGCCGTTGGCAAGGGGTAGAAGCCAAATTGGTGATGGGCCAATATCTGGCAGCGGATCGAGGTGCCACTCTCGAGGTCGCCAGGCGTTTTAACAATGGGGCGCGCATGGGGGCTTGGATCACCAAGACCAATGTTTCTTCCAAAAGTTTTGGTGAGGGCAGTTTTGACAAAGGTGTCTTCCTCTCCATTCCTTTTGACAACTTCTTACCGGCTTGGTCCAACCAACGTGTTCATGTGGCTTGGCAGCCGTTAATTCGGGATGGCGGGGCAAGGCTGAACAAAGCCCAAACGCTTTGGAACTTGACCAACAGCAGAGACAGCAGGGAGTGGAGCTCAAGAACTTCTGCGCCCGCCCCCTGAGTTCAACCGACTTGAGACCAAACCAAGGCGTTAAACCTCACGTTGCCTCAGTGCCAAACGGAGTTTTTCTCCGACATCAGGCCGTGCCGCAAAGGGGTCAGGTGGGTTGATGCCCTGAACAATCGCCTCCATCCGGCTTTGCACATTGCCCAGCGCCTGCGGGTGGCTGTAAATATAAAACTGACCGATGGCCACGGCATCAAACACCTTTTGAGCGACATCAGCAGCAGACACTTTACCGCTGCCCACGGCCTTGTCGCTTTGGGCCTGACCAATCAATTGACTGGCTGTCGGCTTGTCTGCGGCCAAGTCTGCAGGGCGGTTGCGATGACTTTGGCTGATACCGGTGGGCACAAAATAAGGGCACAACACGCTCGCACTGACTTGGTCGCTGACCAATTGCAGGTCTTGGTAAAGCGTTTCTGTGAGCGACACCACCGCGTGTTTGCTCACGTTGTAGATGCCCATATTGGGTGGTGTGAGCAAACCGGCCATGCTGGCGGTGTTGACGATATGGCCTTGGTAAGCCGGGTCGGCCTTGGCGGCTTCAAGCATCATGGGCGTGAACAGGCGCACGCCGTGCACCACACCCCAGAGGTTGACGCCCAGCACCCATTCCCAGTCGGCGACCGAGTTTTCCCAAACCAAGCCCCCTGCCCCCACGCCCGCGTTGTTGAACACGAAGTGTGGTGCACCAAAACGGGCTTTGACGTCAGCGGCCAGTTGTTCCATGGCTTGGGCGTTCGACACATCCACCTTGCGGGCCAGCACTTGCACGCCCTGCGCTGTCATTTCTGCCTCGGCTTTGTCGAGGGCGTCTTGTTGAACATCTGCCAGCACCAGATTCATGCCCAGTTTGGCGCCGATGCGGGCACATTCCAGCCCGAAGCCAGAGCCTGCACCAGTCAATACAGCGGTTTTTCCTTTGAAATTCTCGATCATGAGGCTGCCTTTTTGAGTGTGAACCCGACTCGCGGGAAGTGGACATGGACGGTGCCCGCACGTTCATCCGTGCGGCGCAGCGTGTAACGGGTGCTGCTGGCAGCGATCAGCTCGCCCTCGGTGGGCTCCAGGCCAAAGTTGTCGGCCGCGATCGTCACCTGGCTGCCCAGCGCGATGCCGTGCTCGTCTTGGAACACCTCGCCCTGTTGGTTAGCAGGGGTGGCATTGCGGGCCACTTGTAAGGCTTCTTCGCCGCTGCATGGGCGAGACGTGCCGTGGCCGATGGCTTTTATGCGGGCCATCCAGGCTTTGATTTCGGGTGTGGCGTCAAAAATGCCCGCCAGTGCAGGTGTGCGCTCTTGGGTGAACCACAGCGGGTGGTAGGCCGCAAAGTCGGCCACGCAAGGCTGAGAACCAAACAAAAAGTCTTGCCCGTGGAGCATGTTGGCCAAGCGGCTCAAGTAACTCTTGTAAGTGGCGGTTGCATCGGTGGGCGACATGCGGGGGGTACCACCGCGCATGGCAGTGCGGTCGGCCACGAAGGCCTGCACGCCTTCAGGGGGCACGCCCGCAAAGACTTGGGCTACACCCGCAGGCTGGAAGTTGTAGGCCATGGCCACGGGGAACAAGGTGCTGTCGGCCCACTGCGCCACGATGCGGGCGGCGCCCTGGATGGCGTCTGGGTACAGCGTGGGCGTGGGTGCCAGCTGCTCGAGCACATCACAAATCAAAGCGGTGTCGCAGTAGATGTCGGCCCCGATCTGCAGCACCGGGGTTTTGCGGTAACCGCCCGTGAGCGCCGTCAGCTCAGGCTTGGGCATGATCATCGGGATGAACACGCTCTTCCAGGCCAGTTGCTTGTGGCCCAGGATCAGCCGGACCTTTTCAGCAAACGGCGAGTTCAGGTAATGGTGCAGGATCAGGTCGGACATGCGCGGGGCCTCAGATCAGCTTGACCAGTTGCTTGCCGAAGTTCTTGCCTTTGAGCAAGCCCAGGAAGGCTTCAGGCGCAGCAGACAGACCTTGTGCCACGGACTCGCGGGGGCGCAGTTTGCCGGTGCCCACCAGGGTGCCGAGTTCGTTCAAAGCTTCAGGCCAGACTTCCATGTGCTCGCTGACGATGAAGCCTTCGATCTTCATGCGGTTGATGAGGATAAGGGCTGGGTTGCTCATGGGCAGCGGCGCACCGTCGTAGCCAGCGATCATGCCGCACACGGCAATGCGTGCGAAGGCGTTGGTGCGCAGCATCACCGCGTCGAGCACCATGCCGCCCACGTTTTCAAAGTGGCCGTCGATGCCGTTCGGGCAGGCTTCGCGCAGCGCTTTGGACAGGCTCAGGTAGTCCTTGTGCTCTTTGTAGTCGATGCAGGCGTCAAAGCCCAGTTCATTGACCACATAGTCACATTTGTATTTGCCACCGGCAATGCCGACCACGCGGCAGCCTCGTGCTTTAGCCAAAGCGCCGTAGGCGCTGCCTACCGCACCGCTGGCGGCACTCACGGTGACGGTCTCGCCCGCTTTGGGGTTGATGATCTTGACCAGGCCATACCAGGCGGTCACGCCGGGCATGCCGACGGCGCCCAGGTAATGCGACAGCGGCACATGGGTGGTGTCGACCTTTCTCAGGGCGCCGATCACGTTGGCATCGACCACGCTGTACTCTTGCCAGCCACCCATGCCCACCACTTGATCACCTGCTTTGAACTTGGGGTGCTGGCTGTCGACCACCTCACCCACGGTGCCGCCGATCATGACTTGACCCAGCGGTTGGGGCACGGCGTAGCTTTTGCTCTCGTTCATGCGTCCGCGCATGTAGGGGTCCAGGCTCATGTAGTGGTGGCGAACCAGCACCTGGCCGTCTTTCAAGGCGGGAATGGCGGTCTCGATGAGTTTGAAGTTGGCCGCAGTGGCTTCGCCTTGGGGGCGGTTGTCGAGCACGATTTGGTGGTTGAGTGTCATCTGATTTACCGTTCTTTGTTGGTTGGTCGTAAAAATGAACAAAAAGATTCAGTCTGTGTGAAGGGCATCGGTGCCCCGACGGGGGACATATTTGAACGTTCCGGTGGCATGTGCGCACAGACGCCCCTCGGGGTCGTAAACACCACCTTCAGTGAAGGCGAGTTTGCGCGTGCGGTGCAGCAAGCGGCCGCGACCAATGAGTCGACCGCCCAGTGGAGCTGAAGCTGCCTGCATGAAACTGGTCTTCATTTCAATCGTGAACACGCCATTGCTGGGCACCACGCTGCGTGCGGCTGCCGCCAACACGATATCCAAAAAGGTCATGATGGCGCCCCCATGGACGACGTCAAAAGAGTTGAATATTTCCGGACGCATCGGAAACCACAGTTCGGATTGGCCGTCTTCAAATTTTTCCAGTGTGATGCCCAAGTGGTCCACAAAGGGAATCGGTACGCCAAAAGGAATGCTCATTTCAGGCCTTGCGCTCAGCCACCAATGATGGCGCTCACGCCACCGTCCACCGCCAACCACTGGCCGGTGATGTGCTTGCCCGCGTCCGAAGCGAAGAGCAAGGTCAGGCCCTTGAGGTCTTCGTTGTCGCCCAAGCGCCGCAGTGGTGCAGCTTGCGCCATCTTGTCTGCACCGATGGTGTCCAGAAGACCCTGGCTCATCTTGCTCGGGAAGAACCCTGGGCAGATGGCGTTGACGGTGATGCCGTGCTCGCCCCACTCGCCCGCCAGTGCTCGGGTGAAGTTGATCACCGCACCTTTGGAAGTGTTGTAAGCGATGGTCTTCATCTCGGACGGGTTGCCCGCGAGACCGGCAATGGACGCCACATTCAAAATGCGGCCCTTGCCACGCGAGATGAAGCTCAGCTTGGCAACTTCTTGAGAGAGGATGAAATAACCGCGCACATTCAGGTTCATGACCTTGTCCCAAGCCTGAACCGGATGGTCCTCGGCAGGGGCACCCCAGGTGGCGCCAGCGTT
>JBIKHW010000142.1:0-8070 GCA_044361935.1 Limnohabitans sp.
CTCAATGTTGTCGAACGGTTTTTCGTACTTGGTCACCACAAACTTTGACAAATGGTCAATTTGTTTGTCTTGACTCCAGCGGTGTTGTTCTGGCAAGGCAGCACGCAAGCGGCGGCCACCGTGCTGAATGAGGCCTTCGACTTCAAAGCCATTCATCTGCCTCAGGCCCTTGAAGAGCAGGCGGCATTCTTGTGGAATGCCAGCATAGCCGTCGAGTGCGGGCTTCAAATCGACCAGCACCTTCATGCTGCACTGGCCTCTGGCACAGCCAGGCTGTCCTTGTAAAAAGCGAATGCCTGCTCGTTGTCGTCAAAGCTGTGCAGTTGGCCGTCAACAAGCACCGCTGCATGGTCGCAGTGCTGGCGGATAAAGGCCTCACTGTGGGAGACGATGACCATTGCTTTGTGGCCGCGTTGGCCAAACAGCTCATGGTTGCAGCGTGCGGTGAAGGTAGAGTCGCCCACGGCGACGACCTCGTCGATCAAGAAGCAATCAAAGTCGATGACCATCGACACGGCAAAGGCCAGGCGGGCCATCATGCCGTGTGAGTAACTTTGCACTGGCTCATCAAAGTAGCGGCCAAGCTCGGTGAAATCTTTCACAAAGCCGAGTTTGTCATGCCAGTCAACGCCATAAATGCGGCAGACCATTCGCAAGGAATCGCGCCCTGTGAGTGAACCACCAAAACCACTGATGAGGGCCAGCGGCCAAGACACACGCATGCTGCGGTTGATGCGGCCACTGCTGGGTTTTTCGGCACCGCCAATGAGGCGAATGAGCGTGGACTTGCCTGAGCCGTTGCGCCCCAAAATGCCCAACTTTTCTCCCGGCAGAACAGTCAGATTGATACCCTGCAACACAGTGCGCATGCCCTCTCGCATGGGGTATTGCTTGCTGACGTTGTGCAGCGCAATCACCGTTCGATGCCTCGGTGGGTGATGTCGCGCACTTGGGCCAAGGCAAACAGGGTGACCACTGTGTTGAATACCAGCACATAAGCGATGTCGTATTTGGCTTTGAACATGCTTCCAAAGTAGCCGTCGCGGATCAGCTCGACGCAGTGGACGACGGGCATGAGCAACACAATTTCTTGCGCTATTTGCGGTAAGGCTTCGACCAAAAACATGGCCCCAGACAAAGGAATAAAAATATAGGAGGCCGGTGCCCAAAGCTTGTAGACAATGCTTGATTTTTCTGAGGCGGCACCAATCCACAGTGACACAGAAAAGCTGAACCAAGCGAGCAACAACCATCCCCACAAGACGATAAGAATGTCTTCAGGCCCAGGCATGAGGCCCAACATCCATGCCGCAGTTGCAAGCACCAAAAATGATACTGTAGCTCCGACCGCTTCGAGCAAAATGCGGGCAGCAAACACGTCAAACATTTGCACTGGCCGGTGCGTGAGCAAAGAGGTATTGGGCTCAATGGCACCGATGGCGCGGCCCGGCATGTTACGCCAGAGCATGATGGTGGAATAACCCGTGATGCCGAAGGCGACGATGGAGATGCCTGAACCTTTGTGCATGCCGGTGGCGGTCCACAGGGCCACAACCGCCAAGGTGAACATCATCGGCTCAATGAACAGCCACAAAAAGACCACGTTGTGCCGCCCATAGCGGGTGAGCATTTCGCGCAGCATGAGAGCGTGCAGCACACGCAGCTGAATGCGAAGTCCGTGCCTAAAACTGGACATGGGTGGGTGTTCAGTCTTGGTGTTCGCGCACGCCAGCCACAAGCATGCTCAAGATGCCCCAAGCCATGAGGCCGAGCAACAAGGTAGAAAAAATGCTACGCGCTCGGCGCGGCTCTTGCGCCACATCGGGCAGGCTTGGCTGGGCAATGCGCTCCAGATACACCTGTTGGCGCTGGGCTTCGTTGCGTGCGCTTTCCAGGCTGGCCAGGGCGCTGGCCAGCTGTTTGTTGGCCAAGTCGGCTTCCAGTGCAAGCCGCTGGAATTCGACAGCTTTGTTCGACAGAGATTTGGCGTCACCAGTGACTTTGCCGGTTTCTTTGGCAATTTCGGAACGCAAAATTTTGGCCCGATTCTCCAGCGATTCGATCTGCGGGTTTTGGGGAGTGAAGGCCTTGAGCTGCCCCAGTTGGGTGGTGGTGGCGATCAGCTCGTCCTGGATTTTGGCCACTTGCTGCAGCTGAGCGGTGGCTTGGCGCTCTGGGTCGACCACACCTTGGCTGTTGCGGTAACTCGATAATGCCAAGGCCTTGGTTTTAGCTTTGTCGGCCGCTTGGTCCACTTCGGCTTTGGCAAAGCGGATCAGGTCTTGCCGACCGCGTTCGTTGAGGCGGTTGACCAGGGCTTCGCTGCGCTCCAGCAATACTTGGTTGGCACGTTGGGCGTCTTGTGCCGTAAAGGCTTTGACGGTTAGCGTGCTGATTGACGAGTTGGAGTCGGTCAACACGGCCACTTTCTTTTGGTAGTAGCGGTGCAGGGCTTCAAAGCTGTTGTCGCCGTCGAAGCTGGCAAAGCGGTTGACAAAGTCCACTTGGGGGTTTGCGAAGGCTTTGTCAAGCGCCATCTCGGCCGTAAGCACCCCCAGCGCGTCTCGGCTGAGGATGTAGTTTTGCACGGTGAAGCTTTCGTCGCGTGCGCTGGAAAAGCCCGCACCTTTGAGCAACACTCCTAGAGTGCTAGCCGAGGGCTTTTCGGGACTGCGCACCACAAAGCTGCTCTCCGAGGTGTACACGTCGGATGCAATGAAACCGAAATACACCACAGCCAACGCCGTAGGCAGGGCCACCGTCAACACAAACAGGGTGTTGAGTTTTCGAAGGAAACGGGGTTTGAAGGGGCTCATCAATGTGGTGTGGGTGTGCAAAAGCTCATCGCGGAGAGGGAGCCACTACTACAAGGGATGACTAGGGGCCCACCCCTTCGGGCGATGGGTGCGGAACACGCCCTCATCTGCACAGCCCTGCAGGCCATGCGCGCCACGTACTGCAAGCGCTTGAGCGGACACATGGGGCCGCTCGTGCTGCCAACGAATGGGCTCACTGCGCAGGGCATATACGCTGACAGGTGCCTGGGTCAGGTTTTTCAGCTGCGCCAAAAAGAGTTCTGTTTCGACGGGGCATGCGGGGCGGGCTTTTTGCCAGAATTGGTCCAGCTCCCCTGTGAAGGTCAGTTGTGGTTGTTTGTAGAGGGCTTGCCCCAAAACCATGAGAGGTGCGCCCCGCTCCAGCGCCTGCAGGCCGACGGTGCTGTTGATGACCACCACGCCGGCCGCGTGTTGTGCCAGGTCAGGCGTGTCGCCTTCAACCATGTGGTGCACGCGATGGCCGATGCCCAGCTCTTGTGCCACGCCAGCTATGAGCTCACCATGACCTGGGCCACCGCGCACCTGGGGGTGTTGCCTGAACACCAGCAGGCAGTTGGCGGGGGCGTGATGTGCAAATGAGCGCATGACCCGCAAGACGAATTCGGCGTTGTCCGCAAAGTCGCTGTGGTGCACGATTTGTGCGTCACCGTCATGCTGCAGGGGCACAAAGAAGTAGGGCTTTTGGGCATTGTGTGCAATGAGTTGCAGCTGCAACTGGCGCGAGGGCCGCAAGTGCTTAAGCTTTCGCAGCCAAGAGCGAACCCAAAAAAAGGCGTAGTAGCTGGGCTGGCTGATGCGGTGGTGCTGGTAGTGGGCAAATTCGTGCCGCGCATCCCACAGGGCTTGATAGTGGCGGCTGGCTTGCCAGGCCATTTTTTGGAAATGATGGGGCGTGATGTCGGGGGCAATGGATGCTGCGTCGGGTTCTGGGCGCCAAACGTACCGAGCCATGGTTTCAGAAAAGCCGTTGACACCGCCCAACTCCATGGTGATGTAGCCCGGCCGAAAGTAACCCTCTTCCAGCACCACCACGGGCAGGCCCTGGCTTTTGCAGAGGTCTATGGCCACTTGGTGGTATCGGCGGGACTGACCAAACAAAACCACACAATCGATCTGGTGGTCTTGCAGCAATTGTTTGAAAAACGCAGGCCAGTCTTGCAGGCTGCTCCGGAATGCAATGGGCTTGAGGACTTGACTGTCGTACACGTCGCCACCCTGAAATGCCACCCGTTTCACTTGCGCACCTTGGCTAGTGAGCCATGTGGTCAAGCGGTCGAAAAAGGCCCCCACGGGACCTTGCAAAAGCAAAACGCTTTGGGCGCGTTGCAAGCATTGCAAAGCTGGGTTGAGAGTTGTCGATTCTGGAGCGCTTAAATCAAGGTTTGATAATAATTTTGAACTCATTTATCAAGACGGAAATTGCAAAAAATACAAAAAACAATAGCTACCGCAAACTTTTAATACAAAAAGTTAGTGTATTAGCAATTAACAATTACAAATTCAATTATATCGTTTTTGTCAATTTAGTTTGTTAAAGACGGCTTATTTTTTGGCCTATTGCGTCAGCAGCAGGGGCGAATCACACAATTCGAACCCGGTCAGCGTCGTTGCCTTCTGAAACTCCACAAAGTCGGTACAGCTGACTACGATCCAATGTTCGCTGCGGTACTTGCGCCTCTGACATAGAGACTTTCCGGCCTGGTTAAAAAACACCCTTGAGTTCTTTGCATGACTTTCGTTACTGGTAAAAAACGAAAAGGGCGACCGAAAGGTTTTCAGACGGACAGGGGTGCCTGTGACTGTTAACGCCACTCGAACGTGGCTGAGGGGTCAAGCTATGCCAACAATGGACAAGCTCGCTGTTCTGGCGAACATGCTCAATATCTCTCAGAATTGGCCCCGATGGGGAGACTTGTCATTGGATAAACCTGATGACTCAAGTTACGGTAGGCGCTTGGGTACATCTGATCAGCAGCCCCGTGATGCACTGATGTCTTTTTGTCAAGGTCATGGATGCAAACAAATCCAGCAACGCCATACCCATGTGGAGTGGCCCAAGCTCCTCAAGAAGAACAAGCCTGCAGCGTAAATTTATGACGCAAGATGCAACAAAGTCATAGGCACTTTCTGGTCACAGGTATGTGCTTTTCTCATTCGATCGCGTCAATGCGCCAACGGTGGCTTCAACGATCGCTGTCCACAAGCCCGGCTCTGCCAACAAGGGGATTTTCTTGGCCAGCACGTTCGACAGCTTGCCTTGGTTGACCTCTACCGAGCGGATGAACCGATCGATCTGCAGGTCCGGCATCTCGATGATGTCTTTGATCGCAGCACGGGCTTGAGCGTGGTTGCCCGCGTCGGTTGGGCACAGACCTATTCAGAAATGCTGCGACCAGCTTGCGCTCGTCCAGCACGTCCACATAAGGGACTGCCATGCTGGCATTGACGGCCAGCTGCCGCCCCGTCAGCCACTCGTACAAAAAGCCAATTCTTCTGGCGTATTGACCGCTGGGTTCGTCGTCAATCCAAGCCACCAGTTCGGCTGAATCGATCCGATCAAACAAGCGACTGAGCAATTCCAGGTGCAGCACCTCGTACTTGAATCCGCCCTCAAAAATATTCTTTGAAGATCATTTGAATTTGAGGTTTTAATGACCGTTGGGTCATGTGATAGGTCACTCTCGGCGCAACACCGACAGTCACACAAGCTGCACTATTGATCCGGCCCGATGAGGTATGAATGGCCTGCGCTGTTGTCCCCTCTTTGTCATCCCGGGCGAAGACCCGGGATCCAGTCTTGAATACTGCCTTTTGCAAAGACCTGCACTGCATTCTGGATCCCGGCTCAAGGCCGGGATGACAGTGAGGGGAAGGCCGGGATGACGGAGAGGGGAAGGCCGGGATGACGGAGAGGGGAAGGCCGGGATGACAGAGAAATATTCAAACTTCACCGGGTCGAATCAATAACGATCCAGCTAGAACACCTGCAAACTTTACAGGGCCGGATCAATATCGACACTGAAGGTGCCAAACTTTCTAGGCCCAGTGCAGGACGTGATGTTCCGAATGGCGCCATGTCGCCACAGCGCCAGGGTGTGCCCATCAGCCTCGCTTGGCCACCAGCGTCAAGATGTCGTAACTGGCCACCAGCTCACCCAGTTGGTTGGTCACTTCCACATCCCAAGCCACAACGCCTTGGCCCACGCCGTTGGCGTCTTTCTTTTGGCGGTCGATCTTGCGCTTGGCCGTCAGGCGGGCCTGGATGGTGTCGCCGATGCCCACAGGTTTGATGAAGCGCAGCGTGTCAAGACCGTAGTTGGCCAGCACAGGGCCGGGCGCAGGCGAGACAAACAAACCCGCCGCGACCGACAGCACGAAGTAACCGTGCGCGATGCGCTTGCCAAACGGCGAGTCCTTGGCGGCGATCTCGTCAAAGTGCATGTAGAAATAGTCGCCCGACAAACCGCCAAAGGCCACGATGTCGGCTTCGCCCACGGTGCGGCGGTGGGTGAGCAAGCTCTCGCCAATTTGCAGGTCTTCGAAATGGCGGCGGAAGGGGTGAACTTCGGTCTCGATCAGCTTGGCGCCGCGCATGTACTCGCCCGTGACGGCGGCGATCATGGTGGGCGAGCCTTGCAGCGCGGTGCGCTGCATCAGGTGCTTGACGGCGCGGATGCCGCCGAGTTCTTCACCCCCGCCTGCGCGGCCAGGGCCGCCGTGTTTGAGCGGCGGCAGCGGCGAGCCGTGGCCGGTCGATTCGACCGCCGACTCGCGGTCCAGGATGTGCAGGCGGCCATGCAAGGCAGCCGCCACTGGAATAATGCGGGCGGCGATTTGCGGGTCTTTGGTGACCAGCGTTCCCACCAAACTGCCTTGGCCGCGAGCCGCCAGTTGCAGGGCTTCGTCGATGCCGTCATACGCCATGAGCGTGCTCACGGGGCCAAAGGCTTCCACGTCGTGTACGCTGTCGGTGTGCAAAGGTTTCTGGCACAGCAGCAGCGTGGGCTGAAAGAACGCGCCTTGGGCCACGCCCTCGCCCACTGGGCTGAAATCAGCACCGCCGCCAAACACCAGCTCGGCGCTTTGGCGCAGCAAAGCCACACGCTCGGCCACGTCGGCTTGCTGCGAATGTGAGGCCAAGGCCCCCATCTTCACGCCTTCGACCGAAGGGTCGCCCACCACCACTTTGGCCAGCCGCGCCTTGAGCTTTTCAGCGACGGCGTCCAGGTGCTGGCGCGGCACGATGGCGCGGCGAATCGCCGTGCACTTCTGGCCCGCCTTGACGGTCATCTCGCGGGCGACTTCTTTCACGAACAAATCAAACTCTTCGTCGTCGGGCGAGACATCGGGCGCGAGGATGGCGCAGTTCAGCGAGTCGGCTTCGGCGTTGAACGGGATGCTGTGCTTGACCACATTGGGATGCACACGCAGCATGGCGGCGGTGTCGGCCGAGCCGGTGAAGGTCACCACGTCTTGGCCGTTCAAACGGTCCAGCAGGTCACCCGTGGAGCCGATCACCAGCTGCAGCGAACCGGCAGGCAAGATACCCGATTGCTCCACAAGACGTACCATGGCTTCTGTCAGGTAGCTGGTGGACGAGGCGGGTTTGCCAATGCAAGGCATACCCGCCAAAAAGCTGGGCGCAAACTTTTCAAGCAGGCCCCAAATGGGGAAGTTGAACGCATTGATGTGCACCGCGATGCCGCCGCGCGGCACCAGGATGTGTGTGCCCGCAAAGCCGCCTTTTTTGCCCAATGGGAAGGCCGGACCTTCGTGGATCAGGTTGCCGCTGGGCAACTCGTTGCTGCCCATGCCCGAGTAGGCGAACAGCGTGCCAGCACCGCCTTCGATGTCCACCCAGCTGTCGGCACGGGTGGCACCGGTGTGGGCCGAGATGGCGTACAGCTGCTCCTTGTGCTCACCCAAGTACTTGGCCAAGGCCTTCAGGCGCTGGGCACGTTCTTGAAAGTCGAGTTTCAGCAAATTGGGCAGGCCCACGGTGCGGGCGTAGTGCACCGCATCACCAAAATCAATCGCCTCGGCGTGGGTTTGGTAGACGGTCTGGCCGTTGATGGCGCTGCGCAGGGCTTGCGCGCCTTGCTGGCCAATCCACTGGCCACCGATGAAACTTTGCAGGACTTGGGACATGGGAACACGCTTTCTGTGAGGTTCAAACCCAGTCTGCTTGAATTAACCAACCGGGCGGTCGGCTAATTCTAGTCGCTTTGACTGC
>JBIKHW010000143.1:0-8023 GCA_044361935.1 Limnohabitans sp.
TTTGCCCTGCTGAACGTCAGAGGCAGGCAACAGGTTTTTGATGGGGGTAGGAGCGTTCATTCAAGCCACCTCTTTCTGTTCTTCAATGAATTCGAGCACCAGGTTGCGGGCGACCAAGGCGCGGTAAGCCCAAGTGGCACGCAGACCGTCTCGGGCGGTGAAGCTCGCGGCAATCGCAGCGTCCAGGTCGGAGGCTTTCACGTCCGAAGGCGACTTGCCCTCGATCACGGCTTCGAGCTTGGGGGCACGGCAAGGCGATGGGGCCAAGCCGTTGTAGGCCAGCTTCACGCCGCTCAATTTTCCGTCTTTCAGCGTATAGCTGATGGCGGCGCAAGTGGCCGAAATGTCTTGCTCAAAACGCTTGCTCACCTTGTGGGCGCGGAACACCTGGCCTGCCACGGGCTTGGGCAATTCGACGGCTTCGATGAACTCACCGGGCTCCATCACGTTTTTCTTCATGCCGATGTAGAAGTTGTCCAGAAGCACTTTGCGGGTTTTGTCGCCCCGGCGCAGCACCAAGCTGGCACCCAACGCCATCAGGCAAGGCATGGTGTCGCCAATCGGCGAGCCGTTGGCGATGTTGCCAGCCAGCGTGGCCGTCGACCGAATGGGGGGTGAGCCAAAGCGGCGCAGCACTTCGGTGAAGTCTGGGTAAGCCTTGGCCACCAGCGCTTCCACTTGGGTCAGCGACACGGCCGCGCCAATGCGCCAGGCGCTGGCGGTCTCACTCACTTGGCGCAGTTCTTTGACGTTGCCCAAATACATGATGTGGTCAGGTCGGCTGAACTGCTTGTTCACCTGCAGACCAATTTCGGTGCTGCCTGCCAAGAGCGTGGTGCTGGGGTTCTTGAACAGGTAGTCGGCCACTTCAGCCAAGGTGGCAGGCGACACAAACTCGTTGCCTTTGCGGGTACGCACGACCGGCTGCACGATGATGTCGCCGTCCAGGCTCAGCGTGGGCACGCTGGCGCGTTGGATCTCTTTGAGCAACGGCACATCGGCGCTGTCGTCCAGCTTCAAGGCCTCGGGCTTGGCGCAAGCCTTGGTGGCCGATTCGATGATCGGCTTGTAGCCGGTGCAGCGGCACAAGTTGCCGCTGAGCGAATCGGTGATCTGCTGGCGATTGGGCATGGGCAAAACCTGCACCAGGTTCACCAGGCTCATCACGATGCCTGGGGTGCAAAAGCCGCACTGCGAACCGTGGCACTTGATCATTTCTTCCTGAACCGGGTGCAGCGTGCCGTCGGCTTTTTTCAGGCTCTCTACGGTTTTGACCGATTTGCCGTCCAGCGAAGGCAGCAGCTGGATGCAGGCGTTGGTCGCCACATAGTCCACACCCGTGCCTGCGGCATTGAGTTCACCCACCATGACCACACAAGCGCCGCAATCGCCTTCAGCGCAGCCCTCTTTGGTGCCGGTGCGGTGCATTTGCTCACGCAAATAGTCCAGAACAGTGGTGGTGCGGCGCTCGCCTTGGGCTTCGACGATGCGGCCGTCGAGCACAAAGCGCACGGTGTTGGTGACTTGGGTCATGGTGCGGGGGGGTGGGGTAGATAAACGGTAAGACCCCCGATTCTAAGGAAGCGCTGGCTGTTACGTCGGGGTTTTTAGGGGTTTTTGGGGTCGCAGGTCGAATCGCTCGTCCTCCATCTCCTCAAACGGGGGGCTTTGCAACACCCTGGGTCTTGCCCAAACACCCTGGGTCAAGAGAAAGTGCCCCATCAATCCGAAGCCGCATCCCCATTGGGGCATGAAGCGGGCACTTTGGCCTCCACCCCGTTGCGATGCACCCAAGGGGCCACTGCGGCGCTGGCCCACAAACCTTTTTTGGCGGTGCGGGCCGCTGCTTGCGCCGCTGCATAAGCTTGGCGTTGCCGGATGTCGATTTCGCATTGGTAGGCTTCGTAATACCAAGCCGCACCCGACACAACCTGGTTCAAATTGACTGGGCTGCAATCCGACTTGAAGACAGTGCCCACCACCCGGTCGTAGAAGTCATTTTGGGCATACGTGACGGTCACGCTCTGGCCCAAGACCATGGCGGCCAAATGCGCCCGTGACGATGGGCCATAGGCTTGATCCAACTCAGGGGCGTCGATGCTGGCCAGCCGAATCGACTCGCCGCCCACGGTGATCGTGTCGCCGTCTTGCACCGATGTGACCGTGCCGGTGATGCGGTTCGTGCCAACGCTGATGCCGCAATGCGTGTTGCCCGATGCGGACGCAAAACCCGCACCGTCCCCGTCCCCCCCGCCGCATGCCGACAAAGCCAGCGCAATCATGAATAACAAAGACCTCATCATGGCTGCAGCTTAGCCGAGCCAAGCACGTACGCAAAGCTAAAAAAGGGGCTCCCCCAAAATCATGGTGGCCCAGACAAATGCTCAAAAATAGTCCGAAGCGCCAACAGAGGGGCTGACGTTGACCTAACGCCTACACTGTCCCCATGCCAAAAACAGACTACACCCCTTGGTACGTTTTGCCCCAACGCAAACTCCAACTTTCGGACTTTGACACCGAGCCCGCCGCCGAAGGTCAGCTCTCTGGCGAAGAATTGGAGGCGCACTTGGCAGACATGGGCGAAAAGCTCGACAAATTACAAAGCACTCTGCATGCGGCCAAAACCCGGGGCTTGCTGGTCGTGTTTCAGGGCATGGACACCGCGGGCAAGGACGGCGTGATCCGCAGCGTTTTCAGCCACGTTAGCCCCTTGGGCGTGCGGGCCGAGGCCTTTGGCGTGCCCACCGAGTTGGAAAGCCGCCATGACTTTTTGTGGCGCATCCACGCCAAAGCGCCTGCGCGGGGCGAAATGGTGATTTTCAACCGCAGCCATTACGAAGATGTGCTGGTCACCCGCGTGCGGGGCTGGATCGAAGAGGAAACCTGCCAAAAACGGTACAACAACATCCTTCACTTCGAGTCTTTGCTGCAAGACGCGGGCATCAGCGTGTTGAAGTGCTATTTGCACATCTCCAAATCCGAGCAAAAGAAACGCCTGCAAGCACGGTTGGACGATCCGCGCAAACATTGGAAACTGCAAGCTTCGGATTTTGAAGACCGCGATCTGTGGCCCCAATTCACCCAAGCCTACGAAGAGGCCCTGAGCGCCACCAGCACGCCTGAGTCCCCTTGGTACGTGGTGCCCGCCGACAGCAAGCCCTACCGCGACAGCTTCGTGGCCGGGTTGATCGTGCAAACCCTGGACAACATGAAACTGAAGACCCCGAAACCCAGTTTTGACCTGTCTAAAGTCAAATTGGACTGAGTTCCCCACTGTTCAAAATACACGGCTTGGTCACTCCGCCTAGATCGAACCCCAAAAGCTTTCACGACCCCCGATAGGTCGAGTAACTCCAGGGGCTGGCCAACAGGGGCACGTGGTAATGCTGGTCTTCATGCGCCACGCCAAAGTCCAAGCTCACTTTATTCAAAAAGTTCGGCTCGGGCAACTCCACGCCCTTGGCCTTGAAGTAACCCGACACGTCAAACACCAGACGGTACGTGCCTTTGCGCAGGCTGGCATGGTCATAGAGCATGCCATCGGGGTTACGGCCGTCGTGGTTGAGGGTGAAGCTTTTGACCAAGGTGGCCTGATCGCCGTGTGTGGTGTACAGGGCCACCTGCATGCCCGCGGCGGGGCAGCCGTGCATGGTGTCCAGAACGTGTGTGCTCAATCCCATGGTGTGCTCGCTTGTCTTGAGTGGGGGTGAAAAAGGGTGGTTTTGACAAGGCTTTGAAAAGCCCATTCAACCGGTCGACCGAAGTGTATACAATTTTGCATTTGGTGGCTATGATTTGGACCACCCACACAAAAACACCCGAAAAAGGGACCGCGAGACATGGAAACTTCCACCACGCACCACATCGTCGAATCGCTGACCCGCGCCATCGTGGAGCATCGGCTTTTGCCCGGCTCTAAGTTGGCCGAGCAAAAGTTGGCCGACCACTTTGGTGTGTCGCGCACGCTGGTGCGCCAGGCCTTGTTTCAGCTGTCGCAAAACCGCTTGATCCGGCTCGAACCCGCTCGCGGTGCTTTTGTGGCGGCCCCATCTGTCGAAGAAGCGCAACAGGTCTTTGCCGTGCGCCGCATGCTCGAAGCCGAGATGACCCGCGCTTTTGCGCAGCAAGTCACCCCCGAACAAATCGTGGCCCTGAAAGACCACATCCGGCAAGAGCGCGAAGCCGTGACGCAAGGCGACATCACAGGCCGCACCGAGTTGCTGGGCGATTTTCATGTGCGCATGGCCGAGCTGATGCACAACGATGTGCTGGCCCAGGTGCTGGGCGAGTTGATCTCGCGCTGCGCCCTGATCACCTTGATGTACCAATCGCGCAACGAGGCCGAGCACTCCACCGACGAACATGTGGCCATCGTGGCCGCACTCGAAGCGCAGGACACTGACCTGGCCGTGCAATTGATGCACGAGCACCTGCTGCACGTCGAAGCCAGCTTGACCTTTGACCGCAAAG
Source organism: Limnohabitans sp. (assembly GCA_044361935.1). Classification (GTDB taxonomy): domain Bacteria; phylum Pseudomonadota; class Gammaproteobacteria; order Burkholderiales; family Burkholderiaceae_C; genus Limnohabitans_A. The sequence goes on from JBIKHW010000143.1 coordinate 4,471, forward strand.
TCCCCACCCACGACATTTCTCTGGCCTTGGCCTGAACCCTCGAAGATGACCATGAGCACCTACGACTCCACCCTCCCCTACCCCCGCGACCTCAAAGGCTACGGCCGCCATGTGCCACATGCCCAGTGGCCAGGCGGCGCCCGTGTGGCCGTGCAGTTTGTATTGAACTACGAAGAAGGCGGCGAAAACTCGGTGTTGCACGGCGATGCGGGCTCCGAGCAGTTCTTGTCTGAAATGTTCAACCCCGCATCCTTCCCCGAGCGGCACATCAGCATGGAAGGCATTTACGAATACGGCTCGCGTGCTGGCGTGTGGCGCTTGTTGCGCGAGTTTGAAAAACGCGGCCTGCCGCTCACGGTGTTTGGTGTGGCCACTGCACTGCAAAAGCACGACGATGTGACGGCCGCGTTCAAAGAGCTGGGCTACGACATAGCCTGCCACGGCCTCAAGTGGATCCACTACCAAAATGTCGATGAAGCCACCGAGCGTGCCCACATGGCCGAGGCCATGGACATTTTGCAAAAGCTCACGGGCGAGCGGCCCCTGGGCTGGTACACCGGGCGCGACAGCCCCAACACGCGCCGCCTGGTGGCCGACTTTGGCGGTTTTGAATACGACAGCGACTACTACGGCGACGACCTGCCGTTTTGGATGAAAGTGCGCAAGTCAGACGGCACCGATGCACCGCAACTCATCGTGCCTTACACGCTGGACTGCAACGACATGCGCTTTGCGCTGCCCCAAGGCTATTCACACGCCGACCCGTTTTTTCAGTACATGAAGGACACCTTTGATGCGCTGTATGCCGAGGGTGACCCGAGCGGCGACAACGCCCCCAAGATGATGAGCATCGGCATGCACTGCCGCTTGCTGGGACGCCCCGGCCGCATCACCGCGCTGCAGCGCTTTTTGGACCACATCCAGTCACACGACAAGGTCTGGGTGGCGCGGCGCATCGACATTGCACGGCATTGGAAAGCCACACACCCTTACAAGGATTGAACATGGCCCTGACCCTCGACCAACTCAACCAAGCATCCGCTGCAGACGCCGCGCAAATGCTCGACGGCCTGTACGAGCACTCGCCCTGGATCGCCGAGCAAGCGCTGGCGCAACGCCCCTTCACCTCGCTGGCGCAACTCAAACACGCCATGTGCGAAGTGCTGGCACACGCCGGGCGCGACGCTCAGCTGGGCCTGATCCGCGCCCACCCGGAGTTGGCAGGCAAGGCCATGGTCAGCAAAACGCTGACGGCCGAATCGACCAACGAACAGTCCAAGGCGGGCTTGACCGACTGCACCCCCGAAGAATTCGCGAAGATCCAAAAGCTCAACGCCGACTACAACGCCAAATTCGGCTGGCCCTTCATCTTGGCCGTGCGTGGCCCGCGCGGCGTGGGCTTGAACAAAAAACAGATCATCGATGCATTCGAGCGCCGCCTGTTCGGCCACCCCGACATGGAGTTGGCTGAGTGCCTGCGCAACATCCACCGCATCGTCGAGATCCGCCTGAACGACAAGTTTGGTGTGGAGCCAACGCTGGGTCACCAGGTCTGGGACTGGCAAGAAAAGCTGGCGCAACACTCCGACCCTGGTTTTGCCGAACTGGGCCAACTCACCGTGACGTACCTCACCGACGCACACCGCGCCTGCGCCCAGCGCATCACACAAAACATGCGTGACTGCGGTTTTGACGAGGTTTATACCGATGCGGTGGGCAATGTTGTGGGCCGCTACCACCCGGCCACCGCAAGCGGGAAATACCTGATGACGGGCAGCCACTACGACACCGTACGCAACGGTGGCAAGTACGACGGCCGCCTGGGCATCTTTGTGCCCATGGCCTGCGTGCAGCAGCTGCACCAACAGGGCAAACGCTTGCCCTTCGGCATCGAAGTCGTCGCCTTTGCCGAAGAAGAAGGTCAGCGCTACAAGGCCACCTTCCTCGGCTCGGGCGCACTCATTGGCCAGTTCAACCCCGCTTGGCTGGAGCAGCAAGATGCCGATGGCATCACCATGCGTGCCGCCATGCAACACGCTGGCCTGTGCATCGACGACATCCCCAAAATCCAGCGCGACCCGGCGCAGTACTTGGGCTTTATCGAAGTGCACATTGAGCAAGGTCCTGTGCTCAACGAAGTCAATATCCCGCTGGGCGTGGTCACATCGATTAACGGCAGCGTTCGCTACCTGTGCGAGGTCTTCGGTACCGCCAGCCACGCAGGCACCACCCCCATGGACCGCCGACGCGACGCGGCCTGCGCCGTGGCCGAATTGGCGCTCTACATGGAGCAACGCGCCGCAAAAGACGGCGACAGCGTGGCGACGATTGGCCAGCTGCAAGTGCCCAATGGCTCGATCAATGTGGTGCCCGGCCGCTGCACCTTCAGCTTGGACATGCGTGCGCCCACCGATGCACAGCGTGACTCGCTGGTGGCCGACGTGATGGCGCAATTGCAGGCCATTGCCGAGCGCCGTGGCGTGCGCGTCAAAACCGAACTCACCATGAGCGCCGCTGCCGCGCCCAGCGCCCCAGAGTGGCAAGCCCGTTGGGAACGCGCCGTGAGCGCCTTAGGTGTGCCGCTGTTCAAACTGCCCAGCGGCGCAGGCCACGACGCCATGAAACTGCACGAAGTCATGCCACAAGCCATGCTGTTTGTGCGCGGCGAAAACGGCGGTATCAGCCACAACCCACGCGAATCGACCACCAGCGACGACATGCAACTGTGTGTGGACGCCTTCACCCATGTTTTGAACCAACTCTCTCAGGAACTGTCATGAGCGCTACCGAAATTCAATACCAACAACTCGACACTTGGATCGACGCTCACTTTGACGAACAGGTCAAGTTCTTGCAGGCGCTGGTGCAAGTGCCGACCGACACGCCTCCGGGCAACAACGCCCCGCACGCCGAGCGCACCGCAGAGTTGCTCGCGCCCATGGGCTTTGACGCAGAAAAGCACCCCGTCCCTGCCTCCGAAGTCAAAGCCTACGGACTGGAGTCGGTCACCAACCTGATCGTGCGCCGCAAATATGGCGAAGGCAAAACCATTGCCCTGAACGCCCACGGCGACGTGGTGCCCCCCGGCGAAGGCTGGACACACCCACCCTACGGCGGCGAAATCCATGGGGGCGCCATGTACGGCCGCGCCACCGCCGTGAGCAAGTGCGACTTTTCCACTTTCACCTTTGCCACGCGGGCACTCGAATCACTCAAGGCCCCGCTCAAAGGCGGCGTGGAACTGCACTTCACCTACGACGAAGAATTTGGCGGCGAAATGGGCCCCGGCTGGCTGCTGGCCAAGGGCCTCACCAAGCCCGACCTGATGATCGCGGCAGGCTTCAGCTACCAGGTCGTCACCGCACACAACGGCTGCCTGCAAATGGAAGTCACCGTGCAAGGCGAGATGTCGCACGCGGCCATCCCAGACAGCGGCACCGACGCGCTGCAAGGCGCGGTGCACATCCTGAGCGCCCTGCTCGCGCTCAACACGCAATACCTGAAGGTCACGTCCAAGGTCGAGGGCATCACCCACCCTTATTTGAACGTGGGC
>JBIKHW010000144.1:0-7990 GCA_044361935.1 Limnohabitans sp.
AAGCTCACGCGCTGGCCACGGCCGCCTGTGCGCAAGGTCACGCCTGGCAATGCAGGCAGTGGGGGGGTGAATTTACGATCTGCTTCGGTGACGATTTTGTTGCCCATCTGTGGCTCCGGATAAAAAATACAAAACGATATTAAGCCACAAGAAAGGCCCTGTGGGCGCTCGCGGCCCCGCAAGGCAGAAGGATTTTGCGGGGTGGAAGCGTCCCAAACGCCTGGCCTTCTCCACTTTTGTGGTTCAAGGCCGTATCGGCCAAGTCCATGATCAGTCTCGGCGCAACGATACAGCAAAGCCTTTTTGCACCGCAGGCCGGGCCATCATGGCCTGGTACCAGCGCAACACATGGGGAAACTGTTGCAGATCCACCTGATGTCGTGGATGCCGCCAAACCCAGCCCAAAATGGCAAAGTCGGCGATCGACAAATCCCCAGCGAAATGCGCATGCTCGGCCAGGCGGCGGTCCATCACGCCATACAAACGCAGTGTCTCGGCCATGAAGCGCTCCAATCCGTAGCGTTTGTCGGCTTCGTTGCTCAAGGCCGCATAGTGGTGCACTTGGCCCGGCGCCGGGCCAAAACCACCCATCTGGAACATCAGCCACTCCAGTGCCGCCACCCGAGCAGCGCCCCGGGCGGGCAGGAATTTCCCGGTTTTCTCAGCCAGATAAATCAGGATAGCCCCTGACTCGAACACCGTTTGCGTCTGGCCATCGGGTCCCTCGGTGTCCAGCAATGCCGGGATCTTGTTGTTGGGGCTGATTTTCAAAAAAGCCGGATCGAACTGCTCTTTTTGAGTGATGTCCACCACCTTCACCGAATAGGTCAAGCCCATCTCCTCCAGCGCCACCGTGATTTTGCGGGCGTTGGGGGTGTCAAAAGCAAAAAGGGTCAAAGCCATGAGGTGTATCTCCTGTGGAATACAGTGAGTTTAAGCATGAACAGCAGCTGTGCCAGCCCATTCGAGACCCTGTGCAGAACATGGGCGACCACTGCGCGACTGCTCCGCCACAAACGGGCACTTAAGATGTTCACTTTGACCCACAAGGCAGACCTATGAACCGAGTTTTGGCCCACACTGGCGCCCGCTACCCCATCTTGCAAGCCCCCATGGGCTGGATCGCTCGCAGCCCTTTGGCCACCGCCGTCTCGCGGGCGGGGGGACTGGGCATCATCGAAACCTCATCCGGTGAGACGGCGAACTGTCAGCGCGAAATCGCCGCCATGTTGGCCTCGGGTTTGCCTTTTGGTGTGAATTTGCCCATCCGTTTTTTGAAAGACGATGCCATGCTGCGCTACGTCTGCGAGTCGGGCATCCGGTTTGTCACCACCTCGGCGGGCAGCCCGGCCAAATTCGTTGCGCCCTTGAAGGCTGCGGGCATCGCGGTCTATCACGCCGTGCCAACGCTGGAAGCCGCCCTTAAATGCGCTGAGGCTGGGGTGGATGGTCTGGTGGTGGAAGGCTCCGAAGGCGGGGGATTCAAGAACCCAGAAGAGGTCAGCACCCTGGTGCTGCTGCAGGCCATCCGCGAAAAAACCGATCTGCCCCTGATTGCGGCTGGCGGCATTGTCGACGGGCGCGGCATGGCGGCCGCCTTTGCCTTGGGCGCTGAAGCGGTTCAGATGGGCACCCGCTTTGTGGCCTGCGCCGAAAGCCCGGTGCACAGCCACTACAAGCAAGCCATTGTGGATGCGCCCACCACAGGCACCTACATGCTCAACACCAAGTCCTCACCTTGCATCCGCGCACTCAAAGCGCCATTCACACAGAGTCTGCACGAGGCGGGCCTGATGGGCCCCGATGCATTCCAGGGCATTCAAGACGTTTACTTCGGCGGCAACATGAACGCCGCCCCCGCCCTGGCCGGTCAATCGGCGGGCCTCGTGCACGAGGTCTTGACGGCCGGACAGATCATCGAACAAACCGTGGCCGAGTTTCACCGCATCAGCGCACGCATGGGCCAACTGGCCCAAACCGCCAGCTTTGGTTGATCGCTTGTCCCCGACGTGAAGCTCCCGCACCCCCATTTGCTCAAAAATCAGCCCATGACAACATCTTTGAAACTCAACACCGCCACCTTGTCTCTGTTGTTGCTGGCCGCATTTCCTGCCCAGGCCCAAAACACCGTCACGGCCGCCGCAGCCCAGGAGCCTGGCGCCAAGATCACGGCCTCGGGCATGGTTTACCGCTCGCTCAAGGACGGCACCGGGGCCAGCCCCAAGGCTGCAGACACGGTCAGGGTCCACTACCGGGGCACCTTGCCCGACGGCAAGGAGTTCGACAGCTCCTACAAACGCAACGAGTCCATCGAGTTCCCCTTGAGCCGCGTGATTCCCTGCTGGACTGAAGGCGTGCAGCTGATGAAGGTGGGCGGCAAGGCCAAGCTCACTTGCCCGCCAGCCACCGCCTATGGCGACCGCGGCGCGGGGGGCGTGATTCCACCCAAAGCCACATTGTTGTTCGAGGTCGAGTTGTTGGCCATCAACGGCAAGTGATTGACAAACCATCGATTTTTCAAGCCTTCAGCCACGGTACACACCATGAAACGCCAATCTGCCCGCATGGATGCGGTGGACAGCCCCATCATCCCCACCATTGCCAAGCTGGTGCGCGAGCATCCCGGCACCATCTCCTTGGGTCAAGGTGTTGTGAACTACGGCCCGCCTGCACACGCTGTGGCCGAGTTGCCCAACCTCATGGCCGATGCCCAGCTCAACAAGTACCAGGCCGTGGGTGGCATCGCCCCCTTGGTGGACCGCTTTCGGCAAAAACTGGCGGATGACAACCACATCCATTGCGGCACCGAGTCAATCGTCATGGTCACCGCAGGCAGCAACATGGCCTTTCTCAACTGCGTGCTGGCTGTGGCCGATCCGGGCGACGAATTCATCTTGCCCATGCCGTTTTACTTCAACCAGGAAATGGCGATCCGCATGTGCGGTTGCGTGCCTGTGCCCGTGCCCACACACAGCGACTGGAGCCTCGATGTCGACGCCTTAGCGGTCGCCATCACGCCCCGCACACGCGCCATCGTCACGGTCTCACCCAACAACCCCACCGGGGCCGTCTACAGCGAAGAAAGCTTGCGAGCGGTCAATGCCTTGTGTGCCCGCGCAGGCATCTACCACTTCAGCGACGAGGCCTACGAGTACTTCACCTACGACGGTGTCCGTCACTTCTCACCCGCATCGATTCCGGGCGCTCAAAACCACACCTTGTCGTTTTATTCCATGTCCAAAAACTTCGGCATGGCGAGCTGGCGCGTGGGCTATGTGGTGTTTCCGGCCGACCTGTTTGGGGCCATGAACAAGGTGCAAGACACCAACCTGATCTGCGCTCCGGTGGCCTCCCAATTGCTGGCGTTGCAAGCCCTGCAGCTGGGCCGCGAATGGGTGCTACCCAAAGTGCAAGCTTTGGCCCAGGTGCGTGCACAGGTCAACCAAGCGCTGCAAGGCCTGGGCGATCTGGTCGAATTTCCGAACACCCAAGGCGCTTTTTATGTGCTGATGAAGCTGCCCGGTGTCTCGGACCCGATGGCCTTCAACCGCGCCATGGTCGAAAAACACCGTGTGGCCACCTTGCCCGGTTTTGCCTTTGGCCTGAGCGACACGGCCAGTGCCAACTACCAGCGCCTGTCCTATGGTGCGCTGGACGCCGCCACCGTGGCCGAAGGTGTGGCCCGCTATGTGGCAGCGGTCAAGGACTGGTACAAAGCCTGACCCTCCCCATCGACCTTATCCATCCCACTGCTTTTTCACCGACCCCCAAGGACTTGCCATGACCTCTCCCACCCTTGAAAGTTTTACCGCCCAGTCCTTGGACGAGGGCTTTGATGAAATCATCGTGCGCGAGTGGGCCGCCGACCTGAAACTCGACACCCACACCCATCCTTTTGATGTCAGCGCCTACGTGGTGCGAGGGGAATACTGGCTGACCATGGGAGAAGACATCAAACACCTCAAACAGGGAGATTTTTTTCGCCTGGCCCGTGATGTGCCCCACGCAGAGCTGTACGGTTCCGAAGGTGCCACTGTGTGGGTGGCTCGGGCCAACTGACCCCCCTCACAAGCGAATACAAAGGCACCCATGGATGGTGCTGAACAAACCTGGCAAACCAAAAAAATGCCCCCGACTTTTCAGTACGGGGGCAATTTTGTTTGGAGGCGCGACCCAGAGTCGAACTGGGCTCGACGGATTTGCAATCCGTTGCATAACCGCTTTGCTATCGCGCCAAAACCAAGTAGGGCGAACAGGTGAATCAGTGCTTCACATGTCGCTGAAAGATTCGTTCTCTTTCAAGTGTCTGGAGCGGGAAACGAGGCTCGAACTCGCGACCTCAACCTTGGCAAGGTTGCGCTCTACCAACTGAGCTATTCCCGCAAAATGGAAAACCAAGTGAAAGATGTTGGCACTTCTTTCGGAAATTTGGAGCGGGAAACGAGGCTCGAACTCGCGACCTCAACCTTGGCAAGGTTGCGCTCTACCAACTGAGCTATTCCCGCGTATTTCAGTGAACTGGGCATTGTATGCTTTGTCCGCTGGAATGGTCAAATTGTAATTCAATTTCAGGTCGACTTTGGCGTCGACCTGAAAATTTTGCATCAATGTTTCACCGCCTCGGCTTTGGCCGTTGAAGGCACGGCGGTCAAGGCAGCGGCCGCCACCTCTTCATCGCTCAAGGGCGTTGGTTTGGCTTCCAAAGCCACCTCCAGCACCTGGTCGATCCACTTGACGGGCACAATTTCCAGACCATTTTTAACGTTGCCAGGGATGTCCTGCAGGTCTTTGACGTTGTCTTCGGGAATCAACACCGTCTTGATGCCACCGCGCAAAGCAGCCAGCAACTTTTCCTTCAATCCTCCGATAGCTGTGACCTCACCGCGCAGCGTGATTTCGCCGGTCATGGCCACATCGGCGCGGACCGGGATACCCGTCATGGCAGAGACCATGGCCGTGGTCATCGCGGCACCTGCACTGGGGCCATCTTTGGGCGTGGCGCCATCGGGCACGTGAATGTGCAGGTCTTTCTTCTCAAAGACCTCGTCCTTGATGCCCAAGAGGCGTGAGCGGCTGCGCACCACGGTGCGGGCGGCTTCCACCGATTCTTTCATCACATCGCCCAAGGAACCGGTGCGGGTGATCACGCCTTTGCCGGGCATCAGGGCCGCTTCGATGGTCAGCAAATCGCCGCCCACTTCGGTCCAAGCCAATCCGACGACCTGGCCCACTTGGTTCTTTTGCTCGGCACGGCCATAGGTGTACTTGCGCACACCCAAAAAGTCATTCAGATTGTCTTCGTTCACCACCACCTGAGGCGTCATTTGCTTGAGCAGCAAAGCCTTGACCACCTTGCGGCAGATCTTGCCCAGCTCGCGCTCCAAAGACCGCACACCGGCTTCGCGGGTGTAGTAACGCACTACATCACGCACAGCCTCTTCGGTCACTTGGAGCTCAGAATCTTTCACCCCGTTGTTGGTCATTTGCTTGGGCAGCAAATACTTCATGGCGATGCTGGTTTTTTCGTCTTCGGTGTAACCCGACAAACGGATCACTTCCATCCGGTCCAACAGGGCCGAAGGGATGTTCATCGAGTTGGAGGTGGCCACAAACATCACATCGCTCAGGTCAAAATCAACCTCGACGTAATGGTCACCAAAGGTGTGGTTTTGCTCGGGGTCCAGCACTTCGAGCAAAGCGCTCGATGGGTCACCTCGGAAGTCCGTGCCCAGCTTGTCGATCTCGTCCAGCAGGAACAGCGGGTTCTTGGTGCCGACCTTGTTCAGGTTTTGCAGCACCTTGCCGGGCAAAGCGCCAATGTAGGTGCGGCGGTGTCCACGAATCTCGGCTTCATCACGCATACCGCCGAGCGCCATGCGCACATATTTCCGCCCGGTGGCCTTGGCAATGGATTGGCCAAGCGAAGTCTTGCCCACACCGGGTGGCCCGACCAAACACAAAATAGGCGCCTTGACCTTGTCCACGCGCTGCTGCACCGCGAGGTATTCCAAGATGCGGTCTTTGACCTTGTCCAGACCAAAGTGGTCCTGGTTCAACACGTCTTCGGCGTTGGCCAAATCGTGCTTGAGCTTGGTCTTTTTGCCCCAAGGAAGGCCAATGAGCACGTCCAGGTAATTGCGGACCACCGAGGCTTCGGCCGACATGGGCGACATGAGCTTGAGTTTTTTCAACTCGCCTTCTGCCTTTTTGCGGGCCTCGACCGACATTTTGGCGGCCTTGATCTTCTTTTCGATTTCCTCGATGTCGGCACCTTCTTCACCGTCACCCAGTTCTTTTTGAATGGCTTTGACCTGTTCGTTCAGGTAGAAGTCGCGCTGGTTCTTTTCCATCTGGCGCTTGACGCGGCCACGGATACGCTTGTCCACATTCAAGATGTCGACCTCGTGCTCCAACTGGGCATAGAGGTTTTCCAGACGCGACTTGATGTTGGCCAAGTCCAGCACCTGCTGCTTGTTTTCAAGCTTGAGCGGCAAGTGAGCGGCGATCGTGTCGGCCAAGCGACCGGGATCGTCGATGCTGGAGATGGAAGTCAGGATTTCGGGCGGGATTTTCTTGTTGAGTTTGACGTACTGGTCAAACTGCTGCATCACGGCACGACGCAGGGCCTCGATCTCACTGCTGTCATCCGACTTCTCGGAAACCGGGTCCACTGGGGTGACAGCGGCTACAAAATGGGCTTCGCCGTCCACAATCGATTTGACCAAGGCCCGTTGCTGGCCTTCGACCAACACCTTCACGGTGCCGTCGGGCAGTTTGAGCATTTGCAAGATGGTAGAGACACACCCCACGTCGAACATGTCTTCAACGCCCGGTTCGTCCTTGGCGGCCGTCTTTTGCGCCACCAGCATGATGCGGCGCTCGGCGGCCATGGCCGACTCCAGCGCCTTGATGCTTTTGGGGCGCCCCACAAACAGCGGAATCACCATGTGAGGGAACACCACCACGTCGCGCAGCGGCAACATGGGTAGTTCAATCAGGGTGGGCGGCAAAGGTGTGTGTCCAGACATGGTGTGTCCCTCAGGTCAATTCAAAGCACATGGATGCTGCACCTGCAATTTCAACCCAAAGACACAAAGGGGTATTGATGGGGTGCGGCAATGTGGTTCAGGCCTGCTTGGCCGACTCGCGGTAAACCAGCAGTGGCGGCTTGTTGTCATCGATGACGGACTCGTCCACCACCACTTTTTCAACGTTCGCCTGGTTGGGCAACTCAAACATGGTGTCAATCAGGGCCTGCTCCATGATAGAGCGTAAACCCCGGGCACCCGTTTTGCGGGCCAAAGCCTTACGGGCCATGGCCGACAGTGCGTTGGGGCGCACTTCGAGCTCGACGCCTTCCATGGCCAGCAGTTTGGTGAACTGTTTGACCACCGCGTTTTTCGGCTCGGTCAGAATTTGCACCAGCGCCTCTTCGCTCAGCTCGGCCAAGGTGGCAACCACCGGCAAACGGCCCACCAGCTCGGGGATCAAGCCGAACTTGATCAGGTCTTCGGGCTCGACTTCATTGAACACGTCCGTCAAAGAGCGCTGCTTCTTGCTTTTGACCGTGGCAGCAAAGCCGATGCCGCCAGATTCGGTGCGGTTTTCAATGACCTTTTCGAGGCCAGCGAATGCGCCGCCGCAAATGAACAGGATGTTGGTCGTGTCAATCTGCAAAAAGTCCTGGTTGGGGTGCTTGCGTCCGCCTTGCGGAGGCACACTGGCCATGGTGCCTTCAACCAGCTTGAGCAAAGCCTGCTGCACGCCCTCGCCCGAAACGTCGCGGGTTATCGAGGGGTTGTCCGACTTGCGGGTGATCTTGTCGATCTCGTCGATGTAGACAATGCCGCGCTGCGCCCGCTCGACGTCGTAATTACAGGTTTGCAACAACTTGGCCACGATGTTTTCCACGTCCTCGCCGACATAACCGGCTTCGGTCAGTGTGGTGGCATCCGCCATCACAAAAGGCACGTCCAACATGCGAGCCATG
>JBIKHW010000145.1:0-7989 GCA_044361935.1 Limnohabitans sp.
AAGGCCGCCTTGATGGCATTGGTTTCGTTGATGTCACCCAGTGGGGTAGATGTGCCGTGCGCGTTCAAATAGTCGATCTGGTCGGCATTGACTCCCGCATTGCGCATGGCATTGATCATTGCGCGGCGTGGGCCGTCCATGCTGGGCGCGGTCATATGTCCCGCGTCTGCACTCATGCCATAACCACCCAGCTCGGCGTAAATCTTGGCGCCACGGGCTTTGGCGTGTTCGTACTCTTCGAGCACCATGACGCCCGCGCCTTCACCCAGCACAAAACCGTCACGGTCTTTGTCCCAAGGGCGCGATGCGGCAGTGGGATCGTCATTGCGGGTCGACAAGGCGCGCATGGCGGCAAAACCACCCACGCCCAGTGGCGACACCGTGCCTTCTGAGCCACCAGCAATCATCACATCGGCATCGCCGTATTCGATCAAACGCCCGGCTTCGCCAATGCTGTGCAAACCTGTGGTGCAAGCAGTCACAACAGCCAAGTTAGGGCCTTTGAAGCCATGCCGCATCGACACATGGCCTGAGATCATGTTGATGATCGAGGCCGGCACGAAAAATGGTGAGATGCGACGCGCGCCGCGCGCCGTGTACTCGATGTGGGTTTCTTCGATCAGCGGCAAGCCGCCGATGCCCGAACCAATCACCACACCAATGCGGCAAGCCTCTTCTTCACCCAAGGCATCGCCAGAGGGCAAACCTGCATCCTGGATGGCTTGGGCTGCGGCGGCAATGCCGTAATGGATGAACCGGTCCATGGTCCGCGCCTCTTTGGCGGAGATGTAGGACTCGAGGTCAAAATTCTTAACTTCACCCACGATCCGGCAAGACATGGCCGAAGCTTCGAAACGGGTGATAGGACCAATGCCGGACTGGCCGGCAATCAGGTTGGACCATGCATCGGCGACCGTGTTGCCCACGGGGCTGATGCATCCCAAACCCGTGACAACAACGCGGCGCCGGGTCATCGTCGATCAGGCCTTCTTGCTTTGGGCGTAGTCGATCGCAGCTTGCACCGTGGTGATTTTTTCTGCGTCTTCGTCGGGAATCTCGATGCCGAACTCGTCTTCGAGTGCCATCACCAGTTCCACCGTGTCCAGGGAGTCGGCACCCAGATCGGCCACGAAGGCTTTTTCGTTGGTGACTTGTGACTCTTCAACGCCGAGTTGTTCGGCAATGATTTTTTTGACACGTGCTTCGATATCGCTCATGGGGTCCCTCTGAGGGTTGTGAAAAAAGAAGATTTTACCTGTCCGGAAGGGGATCCCGGAAATCAGGCCATGAACATGCCACCATTGACATGCAATTCTTGTCCCGTGACATAGCCAGCGCCTGGTCCAGCCAGATACGCCACCGCGTGGGCGATGTCATCGGTTTTGCCCAAATGGCCCAGAGGAATCTGGCCCAGTAAGGCTTTGTGTTGTTCTTCAGGCAGGCTGGCCGTCATGTCGGTGGCGATGAAACCGGGGGCCACGCAGTTGACGGTGATATTGCGGCTGCCCAGTTCGCGAGCAAGTGCACGGGTCATGCCCGCCACACCCGCCTTGGCGGCAGCGTAGTTGGCTTGGCCAGGGTTGCCGGACGCGCCCACAACGCTGGTGATGCTGATGATGCGGCCGTAGCGCTGCTTCATCATGGGGCGGATCACGGCGCGGCTCATGCGGAACACCGCCTTGAGGTTGGTGTCGAGCACCGCGTCCCAATCGTCGTCCTTCATGCGCATGGCCAAGGTGTCGCGGGTGATGCCCGCGTTGTTGACCAGCACATGCAGGCCGCCATGCGCCTTGACGATGGCGTCAATCAGGGCTTCACCTGCGGCCGCATCGTTGACGTTCAAATTGGCACCCCGGCTGCCCGGAAATGCCGACAAGGCTTGGTTGATTTTGGCAGCGCCGTCATCGCTGGTGGCGGTGCCAATAACCACATAACCCGCTTGGGCCAAGTGCAAAGCAATGGCAGCGCCAATGCCTCGGGATGCGCCAGTGACCAAGGCCACTTGTTTTGGGGTTTCGCTCATGCGAGGAGTCCTTTCACTTCAGCCAAGGTGGCGGGGTCGTACAGCGCCAGGCCGTTCAATTCGGGGTCAATGCGCTTGGTCATGCCCGCCAGCACCTTGCCAGGGCCACATTCGACCAAGGTGCTCACACCGCGGGCCTTGATGGCCTGCACGCACTCGACCCAACGCACCGGACCGAAGGCCTGACGGTAGAGCGCATCGCGGATGCGGTCGGCGTCGGTTTCAATGGCCACATCGATGTTGTTGAGCACCGGGATTTGCGGCACGCCCAAAGTCAGGCTGGCCAGCTTCTCGCGCAGCTTTTCAGCGGCAGGCTTCATCAAGCTCGAATGGAATGGCGCCGAAACGGGCAAGAGCAAGGCACGCTTGGCGCCCATGCCTTTAAGCACTTCGCAGGCTTTGTCCACCGCCGCTTTACTTCCAGCGATCACGGTTTGCGCTGAATCGTTGAAGTTCGCAGCTTCCACCACTTCCGGGCTGCCTGCCGAGAAAGTGGCCTGTGCTTCTTTGCAACCGGCAATGACTTTGTCCGATGTCAGCCCCAAAATCGCGGCCATGGCACCCACTCCCACGGGCACGGCTTCCTGCATTGCAGCCGCACGCAGACGCACAAGTGGGGCGGCTTGCGCCAAGGTCAAGACACCCGCAGCCACCAAGGCGCTGTACTCGCCCAGCGAATGACCGGCCACGACGGACGGCTTGGCCCCGCCTTCGGCGAGCCAGGCGCGGTAAGCGGCCACAGCCGAAACCAGCATCACGGGCTGGGTGTTGGTGGTCATCGCCAGCGCTTCTTTGGGGCCTTCGTGGATCAATTTGGCCAGGTCTTCGCCCAGGGCGTCCGAGGCTTCTTTCAGGGTTTCGAGCACCACGGGGTGGTCACCCCAAGCATCCAGCATGCCCACCGATTGGGAGCCTTGGCCGGGAAAAACAAAAGCAAATGTGGTCATGTGCAAATTTTTTATCAGAGAAAAATCTAGTCAGTGAGCCACGCAACAGCAACCCGGGCCTGTTAAAACCATGGCGACTCAATAACGCAGGAGCACCGAGCCCCAGGTGAAGCCGCCGCCCACGCCTTCAAGCATGAGGGTCTGGCCACGCTGGATGCGCCCGTCGCGCACAGCCGTGTCCAACGCCAGCGGGATCGAGGCAGCCGAAGTATTGCCATGTTGATCCACCGTGACTACCACCTTGTGAGCACCCAGCTTGAGCTTGCGCGCTGTGCTTTGCATGATGCGGATGTTGGCCTGGTGCGGAATCAGCCAGTCGATGTCGGCATCGGTCAAGTTGGCCTTGGCCAAGCTGGCGCGAGCAGTGTCTTCGAGCACACCAACCGCGAGCTTGAATACAGCCTGTCCGTCCATTTTGAGCACCGGGTCACCCAGAATGCCGCCACGGTTGACGTGGCCAGGCACGCACAAGATGTCTTTGTACTTGCCGTCGGCGTGCAAGTCGGTGGCCAAAATACCGGGCTGATCCGAGGCTTCGAGCACCACAGCACCTGCGCCATCGCCAAATAACACGCAAGTCGTGCGGTCCTTGAAGTCGAGGATGCGGCTGAAAATCTCTGAACCAATGACCAGGGCGCGCTTGGCCGAGCCGGACTGGATCATCGAATCGGCAACGGTCAGTGCATAAACGAAGCCGCTGCACACGGCCTGGACGTCAAACGCCGGGCAACCGGCTGCACCCAGCTTGTGCTGCACCATGGTCGCCACCGACGGGAACACCATGTCTGGAGTCGAAGTGGCCACAATGATCAGGTCGATGTCTTGCGCAGCCAAGCCCGCAGCGCTGAGTGCCTGGCGGGCGGCTTCGGTGGCCAGATCGCTGCAGCCTTGCTCGTCGGCTGCAAAGTGCCGGGAACGGATGCCTGTGCGTTCAACGATCCAGTCGTCGGATGTCTCGACACCTTGCTGCGCCAACTCGGCGGCCAGGTCGGCGTTGCTCAGGCGTCTGGCCGGCAGGTAGCTGCCTGTGCCCAAAATACGTGAATAAATTCTCATACGGATGTGACCACGGTTTCAGAACGCTCGGCGTGCGCACCCATCAACAAAGGGGCGGCATGGGCAATGCGGTCCCGAACGCGGTCCAGCAATTGGTTTCGGGCTGCATCATAAGCCCGGTTCAGGGCGTTCTCAAAAGCCAACTCGTCGGCCGAGCCGTGACTTTTGAACACCAGGCCGCGCAAACCCAGCAGGGCCGCACCGTTGTAACGGCGGTGATCTACACGGTTTTTAAACGCTGTTAAGACCGGATACGCCAACAAAGCAGCTGTTTTTGTGAAAATATTGCGGGAAAACTCAGCCTTCAAAAAGCCACCAACCATGGTCGCCAGGCCTTCGCTGGCCTTCAGTGCCACGTTGCCCACAAAGCCATCACAGACCACGATGTCCACCGTGCCCTTGAAAATATCGTTGCCTTCCACGTTGCCATGAAAGTTCAAATCACCCGATTTGGATGCAAATCGCAACAGCTCACCCGCTTTTTTGATGATTTCATTGCCCTTGATGGCTTCTTCGCCGATGTTGAGCAAACCCACCGAAGGTTGATCCTTGTCCTGCAGGACCGACACCAAGGCCGAACCCATGACGGCAAACTGCAGCAAATGCTCAGGCGTGCAATCGACATTTGCCCCCAGATCGAGCATGGTGGTGCCGCCGCCCTTGAAGTTGGGCATCTGGCCTGCGATCGCTGGGCGGTCAATGCCGTCCATGGTTTTGAGCACATAACGGGCAATTGCCATCAAGGCCCCGGTATTGCCCGCAGACACCGCCACTTGAGCTTTGCCGTCGCGAACCTGCTCGATGGCCACGCGCATGGAAGAGTCTTTTTTCTTGCGCAAGGCCGCTTCCAATGGGTCGTCCATCTCGACCACTTCTGTGGCGGCCACCACCTGAGCACGGGGGTCAGAGAAACCCGCCAAAGCCTCTGCACGCCCAGTGAGAATCAACCGGGCATCGGGGTGAGAAGACAGAAAACGGCGACAGGCCGCCAGCGTGACGCGGGGACCGTGGTCGCCGCCCATGCAGTCAACAGACACGGTGATCGGGGTGGACGAGGTCATGACATCCTTGTGCTCAAAACCGGCATTAACGCAGGCCATAAACCAAAAAGCCCGAAGCTACTTAGAAAGTAGCGCCGGGCCTCTGGAGGCTTGAGGGCGAAAGCCGATCAGGCTTCCGACTTGTTCTTGAGCACTTGGCGACCACGGTAAAAACCGTTGGGGCTGATGTGGTGACGCAGGTGGGTCTCGCCTGTGGTGGGCTCGACAGCGATGCCGGGCACGTTCAGGGCGTTGTGCGAACGGTGCATGCCGCGCTTGGAAGGCGATTTTTTGTTTTGCTGAACAGCCATGTTGGCTCCTTGGAAGCTTGGAGGCCGCGCAAATGAAAACGCAGCTTCGGTTGATGGTAATGACACCCGGGGCATCCGGGCGAAGCCATTGATTATAGCCTAAGCCGAGCCCTTTTGGACACCTTTTGCGGCCAGCATCCGGCCTATGGGCCCGGATTCAGCGGTCTTGACCGGTTTTCAGGCTCGCCAACACCCCAAAGGGGTTGGGCCGCTCGGCAGCCGCTTCAAAGGCCGGATCGGCCACGGACATGGGCAGCGTTTCGGGGCACACATCGTGCAAGGGCACCAACGGCAGGGACAAAATCAACTCATCCTCCACCAGCGCCAAGGCATCGAAATCGCGGCTGATGACCAGCACATCGTCCTCCACCTCGTCGTCCAGCGCCTGCGCTGCGGCTTCGTCGGCCACAAACAAAAACGAGCGCTCGGCCTGCATTGACTCCAGCACCGGGTTCAGGCAACGCTGGCACTGCATGGGCAGCATGAGCGAGGCCTTCAAATCCAACCACAATTGATCGGGCGCCCCCGCTTGCGCAACCGTGCGGCCTTGCAGCTGCCACTGCACCTGACCGGCGGCCAGGCTCTCACCGTATTGCTCCTCGGCCAAACGGGGCCAGTCGGCCAGCGCGCCCTCGCCTTGCAGGCGCAGCACGTCGCGGGCAAAAGCAACGACATCCAAGTGTTGGGGGTCCAATTTTTTTTCCATGGCTGCAGTGTAAGAGAATCACCCATCCGAATTTCACTGGGTTAAGCACTTTGACCACGACATTGACACCCTACGCCCACCCTGCTCACCACAGCCGCCCGCTGGTGCTTGGCTCGACCTCGCGTTACCGGCTTGAACTGCTCGAGCGACTGCGCATCCCTTTTACGGTAACCGCGCCTGATGTGGACGAAACTCCCCAACCGGGCGAAGCCCCCCAAGCCCTGGCTCAACGCCTGGCCTTGGCCAAAGCACGGGCCGTGGCCGCCTTGCACCCCGAGGCGGTGGTGATTGGCTCAGACCAAGTTGCCGATTTGGCGGGCCAGCCCCTGGGCAAGCCGGGCGAACACGCGCGTGCCGTGGCGCAGCTGCGCCAGATGCGCGGCCAAACGGTGATCTTTCAGACCGCGCTGGCCGTTGTTTGCCTAGCCAGTGGCTTTGAACAAGTGGACTTGGCCGAGGTCCGCGTAGTCTTTCGCGACCTGAGCGATGACGAAATTGAGGCGTATTTGCAGGCCGAGCAACCCTACGACTGCGCGGGCAGCGCCAAAAGCGAGGGCCTGGGCATCGCACTGCTCGAATCCATTGACAACGACGACCCCACCGCCTTGATCGGGCTGCCCCTGATCCGGACCGCGCGTTTGCTGCGCCTAGCCGGGGTGAAACTGCTGTGAACGTCCCAAAGCCCCGCCCAGGCCGCCTGTTTTTGGTGCCCACCCCACTGGACTTTGGCTGCGCCGAGCAAGCCCCCATCACCGAAGTGCTGCCCAGCACCACCTTGGCCACCGCCGCAGGCATCCAGCATTGGGTGTGCGAGAACGCAAAGAGCACCCGCGCCTTCCTCAAGCGCGTGGGCCAAACCCACCCGCTGATCGCCCCCCTGCCCGAGCAAAACATCACCGAATTGCCCCGCCATGTGCACAAAAAAGGCGACCACCAATCCGGGTTTGATGGCAAACCTCTGCTGGCCGCCGCTTTGCAAGGGCACGATGTGGGCTTGGTAAGCGAAGCGGGCATGCCCGCCGTGGCCGACCCGGGCAGCTCGGTGGTGCGGGCTGCACACGATCTGGGCGTTGGCGTGGTGCCATTAGTAGGTCCCGTGTCTTTGCTCATGGCCTTGGCCGCCAGCGGCCTCAATGGCCAGAACTTCGCCTTTGTGGGCTACCTGCCGCAAGAGGCAAGCGAGCGGGCCGCCCGTTTGAAGCAGCTGGAGTCCTTGGCCCTCAAAACCGGGCAAACCCAGTTGTGGATCGAAACCCCCTACCGCAACGCGGCCATGCTTGGCGGCCTGCTGCAAAGCCTGAACGCCAATACGCGCTTGGCCATCGCCAGCGGTTTGACCTTGCCTTCAGCCAGCATCCAGAGCCACACGGTGGCGCAATGGAAAAAGGGCCTGAAAGGCCCTGATGGTCATACTCCGGCGGTTTACGCCATCGGGCCTTGATTCCTGGCTTCAGCGCAGACCGGCACCCACCGAGCGCATGGCGCGGACACTGCCCTCGCCCACGGCCACACCAAAACGCTTGACCAGGCGCTCGGCCACGTTCTCGCGCTGGGTGTAATCAATCACATCGGGGGCCTTGACCACGTCACGGGCCACACCATCGATGCTGCCCAAGCTGTCGGCCAGGCCCAAGTCCACCGCCTGCTGGCCACTCCAAAACAGGCCGCTGAACAACTCTGGCGTGGCTTTGAGCCGATCGCCTCGGCCTTTTTTGACCACGTCAATGAACTGCGTGTGTATCTGGTTGAGCATGGCTTGAGCGTGTTGGCGTTGCGGCTGAGTTTGTGGGCTGAAAGGGTCCAGAAAGCCCTTGTTCTCGCCCGCCGTCATCAAGCGACGCTCGACACCCAGCTTGTCCATGAGCCCGGTGAAGCCAAAACCGTCCATCAAAACACCAATGCTGCC
>JBIKHW010000146.1:0-7977 GCA_044361935.1 Limnohabitans sp.
AGGCGAAGCTGTTGCCGCTTAAGGCCAGCGTTCGTGTTTTAACCAATTGTTAGGAAATAAAAATGGCATTCGATAAAGACGCATTTTTGACCGCGCTGGACAGCATGACGGTCATGGAACTCAACGACCTGGTGAAAGCCATCGAAGAGAAGTTTGGTGTGAGCGCTGCTGCAATGGCCGCTCCTGCTGCTGCTGGTGGCGGTGCCGCTGCTGCCGCTGAAGAGAAGACTGAGTTCAACGTCATGTTGCTCGAAGCCGGCGCCAACAAAGTGTCCGTGATTAAAGCTGTGCGCGAAATCACCGGTCTGGGCTTGAAAGAAGCCAAAGACTTGGTGGACGGTGCTCCTAAGGCGGTCAAAGAAGGCCTGCCAAAGGCAGACGCTGAAGCCGCCAAGAAGAAGCTGGAAGAAGCTGGCGCCAAGGCCGAACTCAAGTAATTCGGTTTTGTTCCAAGGCTGGAGTGTCCGAAAGGGCCTCCAGCCTTTGGTGCTTGAAGAGCATAACGAAAAGTGGATTGATCAAATTTCACATTTCAGTGATTTAGCAAAGCACCGGAAAGACGATTTCAACAAGTCTGCTTTCCAGTGTTTTAGCGAAACACCGGAAAGTGGATTTATCAAAGTCTGCTTTCCAGTGTTTTCTGACCCGACTGCAGAAGACCCTTGGTTCGGGTTGCGTGCAATGCGCAATCGTCCGCCAACGCTGGTAGAGGCCAGCCGCCAAGACCGTTGAGAGAGTGCAACAGCTCGCTCAACACCCAGTTCTGAAAGATCAAGCCCGGAGATCTCATGGCATATACATACACCGAACGTAAGCGAATCCGCAAAAGTTTCGGCAGCCGCGAAAGCGTGCTCGAAGTTCCTTACCTGCTGCAAATGCAAAAAGACGCATACACGTCTTTCTTGCAAGCAGGTGTTGTTTCATCCAAACGCACACACGAAGGCCTGCAAGCCGCATTCGAGTCAGCCTTTCCGATCGTGTCCCACAACGGTTTTGTGGAGATGAAATTTGTCGAGTACAACCTGGCCAAGCCAGCGTTTGACGTGCGCGAGTGCCAGACCCGTGGCCTGACCTTCTCGTCGGCCGTGCGTGCCCGCGTGCAACTCATCATTTACGACCGTGACTCGTCGACTTCCCAAAACAAGGTGGTCAAAGAAGTCAAAGAGCAAGAGGTTTACATGGGCGAAGTGCCCTTGATGACCGACAAGGGCTCTTTCATCATCAACGGCACCGAGCGCGTGATCGTGTCTCAGTTGCACCGCTCTCCTGGCGTGTTCTTTGAACACGACAAGGGCAAGACACACAGCTCGGGCAAATTGTTGTTCTCGGCTCGCATCATCCCTTACCGCGGTTCGTGGCTCGACTTCGAATTCGACCCGAAGGACATCCTGTACTTCCGAGTTGACCGCCGTCGCAAGATGCCTGTTTCCATTCTGCTCAAGGCCATTGGCCTGAACCCAGAATCGATCCTGGCGAACTTCTTTGTGAACGACAACTTCCGTCTGATGGACAGCGGTGCACAAATGGAATTTGTGGCCGAGCGTCTGCGTGGTGAAGTGGCGCGTTTCGACATCACCGACAAGTCCGGCAAAGTGGTGGTGGCCAAAGACAAGCGCATCACCGTGCGCCACACCCGCGAGCTGGAGCAGTCCGGCACCACGCACATCAGTGTGCCCGAAGACTTCCTGATTGGCCGTGTGGTGGCCCGCAGCATTGTCGAAGCGGACACTGGCGAGATCATCGCAAAGGCCAACGAAGAGTTGACCGAAGCCCTGCTGAAGAAGCTGCGCACCTCTGGCGTGCAGGATCTGCCTTGCATCTACACGAACGAACTCGACCAAGGCGCGTACATCTCGCAAACCTTGCGTATCGATGAGACCGTGGACGAGTTCGCTGCCCGTGTAGCCATCTACCGCATGATGCGCCCTGGCGAGCCACCAACCGAAGATGCGGTGCAGGCACTGTTCCAGCGCTTGTTCTACAACCCCGACACATACGACCTGTCGCGCGTCGGCCGCATGAAATTCAACGCCCGCGTGGGCCGTGGTGAGTCCACAGGCCCCATGGTATTGACCAACGAAGACATCTTGGCAGTGGTCAAGATCTTGGTGGACTTGCGCAATGGCAACGGCGAAGTCGATGACATCGACCACTTGGGCAACCGCCGCGTGCGTTGCGTGGGCGAATTGGCCGAGAACCAGTACCGCACCGGTCTGGCACGTATCGAAAAAGCCGTCAAAGAGCGTCTGGGTCAGGCCGAACAAGAGCCTTTGATGCCGCATGACCTGATCAACTCCAAGCCGATCTCTGCGGCCTTGAAAGAGTTCTTCGGCGCATCGCAGTTGTCGCAGTTCATGGACCAGACCAACCCTCTGGCCGAGATCACCCACAAGCGCCGCGTGTCGGCCTTGGGCCCAGGTGGTTTGACCCGCGAGCGAGCAGGCTTCGAAGTGCGCGACGTGCACGTGACCCATTACGGTCGTGTTTGCCCGATTGAAACACCCGAAGGTCCCAACATTGGTTTGATTAACTCTTTGGCTTTGTACGCCCGCCTCAACGAATACGGTTTCATTGAAACCCCGTACCGCCGTGTGGTCGATGGCAAGGTCACGATGGACATCGACTACCTGTCGGCCATCGAAGAAGGCAAGTACGTCATCGCCCAAGCCAACGCCACCTTGGACAAAGATGGAAAGCTGACCGGTGACTTGGTCTCTGCCCGTGAAAAAGGCGAATCCATCCTGTGTGGTGCCGAGCGCATCCAATACATGGACGTGTCGCCAGCTCAGATCGTCTCAGTGGCGGCATCTTTGGTGCCGTTCCTCGAGCACGATGACGCCAACCGCGCTTTGATGGGTGCCAACATGTCGCGTCAGGCCGTGCCTGTGCTGCGCCCTGAAAAGCCCATGGTCGGCACCGGCATCGAGCGCGTCGCAGCGGTCGACTCCGGCACCGTGGTCACCGCCACCCGTGGCGGTATCGTGGACTATGTGGATGCGACGCGCATCGTGATCCGCGTGAACGACGCCGAAGCATTGGCCGGTGAAGTGGGTGTGGACATCTACAACCTGATCAAGTACCAGCGTTCCAACCAGAACACCAACATCCACCAACGCCCCATCGTAAAACGTGGCGACAAGTTGGCAAAGGGTGATGTGATCGCCGACGGCGCATCGACCGACCTGGGCGAAATCGCCATTGGTCAGAACATGCTGATCGCTTTCATGCCTTGGAACGGCTACAACTTTGAAGACTCGATCTTGATCAGCGAGCGCGTGGTGGCAGAAGACCGCTACACCTCGATCCACATCGAAGAACTCGTGGTCATGGCCCGTGACACCAAGTTGGGTGCCGAAGAAATTTCACGCGACATCCCCAACCTGTCTGAGCAACAACTGGGCCGTCTGGACGACTCCGGCATCATCTACGTGGGTGCAGAAGTGCAACCCGGCGATGTGCTGGTGGGCAAGGTCACTCCTAAAGGCGAGACCACCCTCACACCAGAAGAGAAGCTGCTGCGCGCCATCTTCGGCGAAAAAGCATCGGATGTGAAAGACACCTCGTTGCGCGTGGACCAGGGCTCGCAAGGCACCGTGATCGACGTGCAAGTCTTCACCCGTGAAGGTATCGTGCGTGACAAGCGTGCCCAGCAGATCATTGACGACGAGCTCAAGCGTTTCCGCCTGGACCTGAACGACCAGCTGCGGATCGTGGAAGCCGACGCGTTTGACCGTATCGAGAAACTCCTCGTGGGTCGTGTCGCCAACGGTGGTCCACAAAAGCTGGCCAAGGGCACCAAGCTCGACAAGGCTTACATGGAGTCGGTGGACAAATTCCATTGGTTCGACATTCGTCCCGCCGAAGACGACGTGGCCATGCAACTGGAGTCCATCAAGAACTCGCTGGAGCAAACCCGCCACAGCTTCGACTTGTCCTTTGAAGAAAAGCGCAAGAAGCTCACACAAGGCGACGAGTTGCCAGCAGGCGTGCTCAAAATGGTCAAGGTCTACCTGGCCGTCAAGCGCCGCTTGCAGCCTGGTGACAAGATGGCCGGTCGTCACGGTAACAAAGGCGTGGTCTCCAAGATCGTGCCCGTCGAAGACATGCCTTTCATGGCCGACGGTACCCCTGCGGACATCGTTCTGAACCCCCTGGGCGTGCCATCGCGCATGAACGTGGGTCAGGTGCTCGAAGTCCACTTGGGCTGGGCAGGCAAAGGAATTGGCCAACGCATTGGCAACATGCTGCAAGCCGAAACCCAGCGCATGGAAAAGATTGCCGAACTGCGCAAGCTGTTCGAGCAGCTCTACAACAGCATGGGCCGCAAGGAAGACTTGTCGCAATTGAGCGACGACGAAGTGCTGGACATGGCGGGCAACCTCAAAGAGGGCTTCCCCTTCGCCACCCCCGTGTTCGACGGTGCGGCCGAAGAAGAAATCCGCGCCATGTTGCACCTGGCCTATCCGGAAGACCTGGCCAAAGCCAAGGGTTTGACGGCCACACGCACACAAGCCAATTTGTTTGACGGCCGCACAGGCGATGCCTTTGACCGTCCAACCACCATTGGCTACATGCACTTCCTGAAGTTGCACCACTTGGTGGACGACAAGATGCACGCCCGCTCGACCGGTCCTTACAGCTTGGTCACACAGCAGCCGCTGGGTGGTAAAGCCCAGTTCGGTGGTCAGCGATTCGGTGAGATGGAAGTGTGGGCGTTGGAAGCGTATGGCGCCTCTTACGTTTTGCAAGAGATGCTCACCGTGAAGTCCGACGACGTGCAAGGTCGTACCAAGGTGTACGAGAGCATCGTCAAGGGCGAACACTCCATCGAAGCGGGCATGCCCGAATCGTTCAACGTGCTGGTCAAGGAAATCCGTTCGCTGGGCCTTGACATCGAGCTCGAGCGTTCTTAATTCACAGGCAAAGGATTTAAACCATGAAATCACTACTCGACCTGTTCAAGCAGTTCACGCCCGATGACCATTTCGATGCCATCCGCATCGGCCTGGCATCGCCAGAAAAGATCCGTTCTTGGTCTTTTGGCGAAGTGAAGAAGCCTGAAACCATCAACTACCGCACCTTCAAACCCGAGCGCGACGGTCTGTTTTGCGCCAAGATTTTTGGTCCCATCAAAGACTACGAATGCCTTTGCGGAAAGTACAAGCGCCTCAAACACCGCGGCGTGATTTGTGAGAAGTGCGGCGTTGAAGTCACTCAGACCAAAGTGCGACGCGAGCGCATGGGCCATATCGACCTGGCAGCACCTTGTGCACACATCTGGTTCCTGAAGTCATTGCCATCGCGTTTGGGCCTGGTGCTCGACATGACCTTGCGTGACATCGAACGCGTGTTGTACTTTGAAGCGTATGTGGTGACCGATCCCGGCATGACCCCGCTGAAAAAGTTCGGCATCATGACCGAAGATGATTACGACGCCAAAATCAAGGAGTACGGTGACGAATTCACCGCCAAGATGGGCGCAGAAGGCATCAAGGAATTGCTTCAGAGCATCGACATCGAAAGCGAAATCGAGCGCCTGCGCGGAGACTTGACCGGGTCCGAACTCAAGGTCAAGAAGAACTCCAAGCGCCTCAAAGTACTCGAAGCTTTCAAAAAATCGGGAATCAAGCCCGAGTGGATGGTGCTCGAGGTACTGCCCGTGTTGCCACCGGACCTGCGTCCTTTGGTGCCGCTGGACGGCGGCCGTTTTGCGACCTCTGACCTGAACGACCTTTACCGCCGCGTCATCAACCGCAACAGCCGTCTGCGCCGTTTGCTGGAACTGAAAGCGCCCGAGATCATTGCACGCAACGAAAAGCGCATGTTGCAAGAAGCCGTGGACAGCTTGCTGGACAACGGCCGTCGCGGCAAGGCCATGACAGGCGCCAACAAGCGTGCCCTGAAGTCTTTGGCCGACATGATCAAAGGCAAGAGCGGTCGTTTCCGTCAAAACTTGCTGGGCAAGCGCGTCGACTACTCCGGTCGTTCGGTCATTACCGTGGGCCCAACACTCAAACTGCACCAGTGCGGTTTGCCCAAGTTGATGGCGATTGAGCTGTTCAAGCCTTTCATCTTTGCGCGTCTCGAAGCCATGGGCATCGCGACCACCATCAAGGCCGCGAAGAAGGAAGTCGAAGCCGGTACACCGGTGGTCTGGGACATCCTGGAAGAGGTCATCAAAGAACACCCCGTGATGTTGAACCGTGCGCCTACGCTGCACCGTTTGGGCATTCAGGCGTTTGAGCCCCTGCTGATCGAAGGCAAAGCCATCCAGTTGCACCCTCTCGTGTGCGCTGCCTTCAACGCCGACTTCGACGGTGACCAGATGGCCGTTCACGTGCCTTTGTCGGTCGAAGCGCAAATGGAAGCCCGCACCCTGATGCTGGCCTCCAACAACATATTGTTCCCCGCTTCCGGCGAGCCATCGATTGTGCCTTCGCAAGACGTGGTGCTGGGCTTGTACTACGCCACGCGTGACCGCATCAACGCCAAAGGCGAGGGTCTGATCTTCTCCGACATCGGTGAGGTGCAGCGCGCCCTGGACGCCAATGCAGTGGAGTTGACCGCCAAAATCAACGTGCGCATGACGGAATGGACCAAAGACAAGGCCACGGGCGAATTCAGCTCGTCGGTGTCGATGGTGGAAACCACCGTAGGCCGCGCCTTGTTGTCCGAGATCCTGCCCAAGGGCTTGCCCTTCAGTAACCTGAACAAGGCGCTGAAGAAGAAAGAAATCTCTAAGCTGATCAACACGTCTTTCCGCAAGTGCGGATTGAAAGAGACCGTTGTTTTCGCAGACAAACTGTTGCAAAACGGTTTCCGTCTGGCTACACGCGCTGGTATCTCAATTGGTATTGACGACATGTTGGTGCCGCCAGAAAAGCCCGCCATCATCGAAGCGGCCGAAAAAGAAGTTCGCGACATTGAGCAGCAATACGTCTCTGGTCTGGTGACGGCTGGTGAGCGTTACAACAAAGTGGTGGACATTTGGGGCAAGGCCGGTGACGTCGTTTCCAAAGTAATGATGGACCAATTGCGCAAAGAGCGCACAATTGACCGACATGGCAACGAAGTCGATCAGGAATCGTTCAACTCGATTTACATGATGGCCGACTCCGGTGCGCGTGGCTCTGCAGCGCAGATTCGCCAGCTGGCCGGTATGCGTGGCCTCATGGCAAAGCCCGACGGCTCCATCATCGAGACACCCATCACGGCGAACTTCCGTGAAGGCTTGAACGTGTTGCAGTACTTCATCTCAACACACGGTGCACGTAAAGGTCTGGCCGACACGGCTTTGAAGACCGCCAACTCGGGTTACCTGACTCGCCGCCTGGTAGACGTGACCCAAGACCTGGTCGTGACCGAGCTCGATTGCGGCACCGCTGATGGCTCGCTGATGCGCGCCATCGTCGAAGGCGGTGAAGTGATCGAATCGCTGCGTGACCGCATTTTGGGCCGTACCGTCGTAGAAGACGTCCTGCACCCTGAAAACCGTGCGGTGCTGGCCGAAGCTGGCGTCTTGCTTGACGAAGACATGCTCGACGAACTCGAATCCGCAGGCGTTGACGAAGTTAAAGTGCGCACTGCACTGACTTGCGCCACACGTTTTGGCTTGTGCGCCAAGTGCTATGGCCGTGATCTGGGCCGTGGTGGCTTGGTCAACAATGGCGAAGCGGTCGGTGTCATTGCTGCCCAGTCGATTGGCGAGCCTGGCACACAGCTGACCATGCGGACCTTCCACATCGGCGGTGCGGCTTCGCGTGCGGCGGTGGCCTCCAGCGTGGAAGCCAAATCCAACGGCGCTATTGGTTTCAACGCCACCATGCGTTATGTGACCAACAGCAAAGGCGAGTTGGTGGTGATTTCACGCTCCGGCGAGATTGTCATCACCGAGCATGGTCGTGAGCGCGAACGCCACAAGGTGCCCTACGGTGCCATTTTGTCAGTCAAGGCCGACCAGGCCATCAAGGCCGGCGC
>JBIKHW010000147.1:0-7954 GCA_044361935.1 Limnohabitans sp.
AAACCAGCGCATCGCGTCGTGCAGCGCCAGCGTCAAGCCAAAGGTGGCCACCAGTTGGTAGAGCTGCGGCGCGTGGCGCATGCGCTTCAAAAGCAAGACTTCGGTCACCGCCCCCAGCAAGGCGGCCACACACGCGCCCATCAAAATCACCGCGCCATAGCCCCAAGCGGTGTCCGCCATGCCGGGCCACCAGTTCGTCACAGCATGCGCCGACCACAAAGCGCCCAACATGAAGAAGCTGCCGTGCGCGAAGTTGACGATTCGGGTCACGCCAAAAATCAGCGTCAGCCCTGAGGCCATCAAAAACAAGGTGGTGGCGTGGCTCAGGCCATTGAGCAGTTGCAGCGCCAGTGCTTCGAATCCCAAACCAGGCCCTTGTCTTTAAAAAAGCGTCAGTCCACCCAGTGGGTGAAGTCTTGCGCTGGCACCCGCGTGGTCTGGAAGGTGTTGACCAGCGCCGCCTCGTCGGCATAGCCCAGAGACATGCCGCAGACCACCATCTCGTTCTCACCCGCGCCCACATGGGGCAGAATGATTTTCGAAAAGCCGTTCCACGCCGCTTGCGGGCAGGTGTGCAGGCCCCGCGAACGCGCGGCGACCATGATGCTTTGCAAGAACATGCCGTAGTCCAGCAAGCTGCCCCGGCCCATGACCTTGTCGATGGTGAAGATCAGACCCACGGGTGCGTCAAAGAATCGGAAATTCTTTTGGTGCTGCGCGTGCATCATGGCTTTGTCGCCCTTGCCAATGCCCAGTACGCCGTACAGGCCAAAACCGCACTCGCGGCGGCGGTCAATGTAGGGGCTGACCCATTTTTCGGGGTAATAGTCGTACGACTCAGCGTAGTCAGCGGCCAATGCGGGGTTAGCGCTGATGGCGTCGTGGGCGGCGCAGGTCTTGGCCACCAGCTCGTCGCGTTTAGCGCCCTGCAGCACATAGACTTTCCAGGGCTGGGTGTTGGTGCCGCTGGGCGAACGGGCGGCAACGCTCAGCACTTCTTGCAAGACGCTGCGTTCCACCGCTTGGGGCAGGTAAGCACGGGCCGAAAAGCGGCTCAGGATGGCCGCGTCCACGCTGGCGGGGTCGTTCACACGGGTGCTGACCTGGGGTCCGATGTCCAAAATGCTCATGTCAATGTCTCCAAAAATGCTTTGAGTGCGGCGGGCAGGGGCACGGGGCGGCGGGTCTCGCGGTCCACGTACACATGCACAAAGTGGCCTCGGGCGGCGCTCAGGTCTTCGCCTTGGGCGAACAAGCCGACCTCGTAGCGCACGCTGGACGTGCCCAGCTTGGCTACGCGAATGCCTGCGTCAATGGTTTGCGGAAAAGCCAGCGGCGCGAAATAAAAACACTGGGTTTCCACCACCAGGCCGATGGTGCTGCCCGCATGGATGTCGAGCACGCCTTGCTCGATCAGGGTGGCGTTCACAGCCGTGTCGAACCAGCTGTAGTACACCACGTTGTTCACATGGCCATAAACATCGTTGTCCATCCAGCGGGTGCTGATGGTGCGAAATGCCTTGTAGCTGCTGCGGGCGTCGGCTTGGGGTTTGGTAATGGGTGAAACAGGCGTATTCATCGCCCGAGATTGTGCCAGCGTTGCCAATAGCCCAAAGCCACATCCCAAGTCTGCATTTGCACCTGCACCGTGGTCTCGATGTCGTGGCCATAGCCCCCGCCCATGCACATCACCACCGGCAGCCTGCGCTGCCAAGCCCAATCCATGACCACCCGGTCTCGGGCCTGCATGCCATCCATCGACAATTTGAGTCGCCCGAGCCGATCGCCCTCGTGCGGGTCTGCCCCGGCCAGGTAAATCACCAGTTGTGGGTCAAAGCGGTCCTGCAGGGATTGCAGGGCCTGGTGCAAGGCCGCCAAATAAGGCTCATCGGTGCAGCCATCCGGCAAGCCCACATCCAAGTCGCTGGGTTCCTTGCGGAACGGGAAGTTCTTTTCGCCATGCATCGACAGGGTGAACACACTCGGGTCGCTCGCAAAAATGTGCGCCGTGCCGTTGCCTTGGTGCACGTCCAGGTCGATCACCGCCACCTTCAATGTCTGGCGCTGGTGTCGCCAGGCCTCCGCCTGCATCAGGCGGGCGGTGACTGCAATGTCGTTGAACACACAAAAGCCACCCCCTTTGTGGGCATAAGCGTGGTGCGTTCCGCCTGCCAAGTTGCCAGCCACACCCTGCACCAACGCATCGCGGGCAGCGGCCACCGTGGCCCCGACGGATCGACGCGCCCGTTCGGCCATGGCCGGGCTCCAAGGGAAACCGATCTCCCGCTGCAAAGCGGCGTCCAGAGTGCCTGTGGCCACGCCCTGGATGTAGGTGGGGGTGTGCACCAGCGCCAGCTCGCCATCACTTGCAGCCGGCGCCTCGCGCATCAGCACACCAGGCAGTTCTTGCGTCAATCGGTCGCGCAAGTGGCTGTACTTGCGCATCGGAAAGCGGTGGCCTTCGGGTAGGGGCAGGACAAAGTGGTCGGCGTAATAAGCGTGCATGGTTTGATACGGAGCAAGTCGATTCTAGAAAACCCTCTCTAAACTGAGCCACGATCAGGCCCATCCCCTTGCAATACTCGGTGTAAACCCTAAAATTCAAACCATGCTGCACTGCAACAAAGTTGTATAGCCCCGGCCAGTTACGGCGCAGTCTTCTTGAAATCACACCTTTATCTGGAGCCCCTCATGATGACACCCGAACAAATCGTTGCCTCGCAAAAAGCCAATGTGGAAACCCTGTTTGGCCTGACCGCCAAAGCCTTCGAAGGCGTGGAAAAAATGGTCGAACTGAACCTGAGCGTGGCCAAGGCCGCCTTGGACGAGTCCGCCAACAACACCCAAGCGGCCATGAGCGTCAAAGACGCCCAAGAACTGATGGCCATGCAAGCCAACCTGTTCCAGCCTTTGGCTGAAAAAACCGCCGCTTACAGCCGACACCTGTATGACATCGCTTCCGGCACTGGCAGCGAATTCACGAAGGCTTTTGAAGCCCAAACCAACGCTGCACAAAAACAGTTCGCCAACCTGGTCGACAGCGCCGCTCAAAACGCCCCTGCAGGATCCGAGCAAGCCGTGGCCATGATGAAGGGCGCCATGACCGCAGCCAACACCGCTTTCGAGTCCGTGCAAAAAGCCGTCAAACAAGCCACCGACATGGCAGAGACCAACCTGGCTGCCGTGACCCAAACCGCTGCTCCTAAGGCAGCCAAGAAGAAGTGATTTTCCCGGCAGGCTGGTATTGCAAGTTCCGGCCTGTCGTTTTGCAAGTTGTCTCCTCGGATCTCTTTGAATTTCATCTGGAAACAGGGATCTCTTACAGGGCTGATCGCAAGATCGGCCCTTTTTTTTGGCTGCACACCGCCTTCGCTGGGTCTAGGCACCCAACTTGATCAGAGTCCGCGCAAATCACCGCCCCTCTTCAAATTGGGCCATGCGCGCTTTCAAAGTGGGCAAAGCAGCCCGCATCGCCGCCCGCCCGGCTTCAATCGCACGCAGACGGGCGCTGAAATCGGCACTTTTGACACCTGACAAAGCCGGCCGGATCACTAGATCGGCTTCTTTGAGCGCCAGGGTGTTGATGCTTTTGCCCATGATGGCAAAGGTCTGCATCAGGATCTGAAATGTATCGCCGTAGGGGTTGCCCTCTGGATCGCTCGAAATGTCCACCGCAATCACAAAATTGGCCCCCATCTCGCGGGTCTGGCGCACCGGCACCGGGGAGACCAGCCCTCCATCCACATACTCACGGTCACCCAAGCGCACAGGCTGGAACACCGCAGGTACCGCACTGGACGCACGCACTGCCGCCCCTGTGTTGCCCCGACGGAAGGTGATCGCTTGGCCACTGCCCAGATCGGTGGCCACAATGCCCAAGGCCATGGGCATCTGCTCGAGCGTTTTGCCGCCCACCTGAGTATTCACATACTTGGCCAAAGCCTCGCCACGCAACGCACCCCGGTTCAAAATGGGCAGCATCCAGTCGGTGATCTCGGCCTCTTGCATGGACTCGGCCACCCGCACCAACTCCACCGGGGTTTTGCCACTGGCGTACAAGGCCGCCACCAAACTCCCTGCCGAAGTGCCCACCACATGGCTGGGCTTGAGCCCCGCCTCTTCCAACACTTGGATCACGCCCACATGGGCAAAACCCCGCGCTGCCCCACCTCCCAGCGCCAGCCCCAGCCGCACCTCGCGCCGCTCAGCCGTTGGAGTAACGCCTGACTCCTGGGTTTTGCTCGACGGCATGCTGCTGCAGGCGGTCAAGAGCACGATCGACAGCACCACACCCAGCCTCTGCCACGGCCCGAACCCACTGCCCGCCATCGCTTGTCTTGCGGTTTTACCGCCAAGCCCATGACCCATCCCTTGCACTGTTTGCATGTATTCCTCAGATCTTATTGATAATGATTCGCATTTGGTTTAAACTTTGACCAACAACCTACACAGCCAAGCCTAAACCATGACGCCATCCAAGTCCCTGTTAAGCATCCTCTGTCTCCTGAGCGCCACCATGGCCATGGCGCAAGACAAAGTCCTGAACATCTACTCTGCCCGCCATTACCCCACGGATGAAGTCATGTACAGCGACTTCACTAAGGCAACGGGCATCAAGATCAACCGCGTGGATGCCGACGATGCCGGTATTCTCGCCCGTCTGAAGGCAGAAGGCGCCGCATCGCCCGCTGATGTGATTTTGCTGGTGGATGGAGCCCGCCTGTGGCGTGCTGAAGTGGATAGTCTTTTCCTGCCCATCAAATCCAAAATCCTGGAAGACGCCATTCCCGCCAACTTGCGCGCCAAGCCCGCCGACAACGGCGGCACGGCCTGGTTTGGCCTGTCCACACGGGCCCGTGTGATCGTTTACGACAAGCTCAAGTTCAGCAAAACAGACGTAGACAGCTACGAGAAACTGGCCGAACCCAAGTTCAAAGGCCGTTTGTGCATCCGCAGCGGCTCACACCCCTACAACCTGAGCCTGTTTGGGGCCATGACCGAGCACCTAGGCCCACAAAAAACCGAAGTCTGGCTCAAAGGTCTGGTGGACAACATGGCCCGCAGCCCCAAAGGCGGTGACACCGACCAAATCAAAGGCGTGGCCTCGGGCGAATGCGGCGTGGCCGTCACCAACACCTATTACCTGGCCCGCATGATGCGGTCCAGCAACCCGGCCGACAAAGCGGTGACCGAAAAAATCGGCGTGGTCTTCCCCAACCAAAGCAGCTGGGGCACCCACATAAACGTGGCCGGTGGTGCCGTGGCCCGCCATGCCAAAAACACCGACAACGCCATCAAGTTCCTGGAATACTTGGCCAGCCCTGCTGCACAGAACCACTTTGCCAATGGCAACAACGAGTGGCCAGCGGCCAAAGGCGTGAGCTTTGACAACCCGGCCCTCAAAGCCATGACCAGTGGCAGCTTCAAAAACGAATTGCTGCCGATCAGCTCTGTGGGCATGAACCAGATCAAGGTGCAGCAAATGCTGGACCGCGTCGGCTTCAAATAAGCCAAAGCGGTCAGACGGGTCATCACAAAAACTTGACCCGCCCCTGCAAGGCCTGAAGGGTCACTTGCGGTGATGACACCCCGGCCCCCACCACGACACCGACCCCCGCCACCGGGGCCAGGCTGTCGAGCTGGAAACGGCCCAAGCCCGGGGTCTGGCGGATGAAGCATTTTTCGTCGAAAAACAAACGGTCACCGTTCGCATCGATCTCGTCGCTATCGATGGTTTCAAAACCGATCAGCTGACGGATCGCATCCAGCCCCCCGTCCCAAGGGACGGGGGTGATGGTTTTAGCGGTGGGGTCGATCACAAAACACGTCATCAAAGCGCTCCTTGGGGATTTAAAACGGTCGGCTCAAACGGCTTCTGCGTGCGCGGGTGTCGCGACGTCACTCACCGGCAAAGCAGGCAAACGGATCAGGTGGTCAAAGGCGCTCAAGGCGGCTTTGGCCCCCTCGCCTGCGGCAATGACAATCTGCTTGTACGGCACGGTGGTGCAGTCACCGGCTGCAAACACGCCGGCCACATTGGTGTGGCCCTTGGCGTCCACTACGATCTCGCCGAACTTGCTCAATTCCAAAGTGCCTTTGAGGAACTCGGTGTTGGGCACCAGGCCAATTTGTACAAACACGCCTTCCAGTTCCACCCAGTGGTCATCACCCGAGGTGCGGTCCTTGTAACGGATGCCGTTGACCTTGCCGTTAGCGCCAGTAATCTCGGTGGTTTGGGCGTTGGTGTGCACCGTGACGTTGGGCAGGCTCTTGAGCTTGCTCACCAGCACCGCGTCGGCCTTGAGCTGGTCGGCAAATTCGAATACCGTGACGTGGGCCACGATGCCGGCCAGATCAATCGCCGCTTCGATGCCGGAGTTGCCACCACCAATGACGGCGGTGCGCTTGCCCTTGAACAAGGGTCCGTCGCAGTGCGGGCAATACGCCACGCCCTTGTTTTTGTACTCTTGCTCGCCGGGCACGTTCACATTGCGCCAGCGGGCACCCGTAGACAGGATGACCGAGCGGGCTTTCAAGCTGGCGCCATTGGCCATCTGCACTTCGATCAGGCCGCCGGGCTGGCTGGCGGGGATGATTTTGTCGGCACGCTGCAAGTTCATGATGTCCACCTCGTAGTGGCGCACTTGGGATTCCAGAGCCGCTGCAAACTTGGGGCCATCGGTCTCGAGCACCGAGATGTAGTTCTCGATGGCCATGGTGTCGTTGGTCTGGCCACCAAAACGCTCAGCCGCCACGCCCACGCGAATGCCTTTGCGGGCCGCGTACACGGCAGCAGCCGCCCCGGCCGGGCCACCGCCCACGATCAAAACGTCGAAGGGGTCCTTGGCAGTCAACTTGGCTGCGTCGCGTTCACCGGCGTTGGTGTCCAGTTTGGCCACGATTTCTTCGACCGACATGCGGCCCGAGCCGAATACTTGGCCATTGAGGAACACCATGGGCACCGCCATGATCTGTCGCTCTTCCACTTCCTTTTGGAAGGCACCGCCCTCGATCACCACGGTTTTGACTTTCGGGTTCACGATGGCCATGAGCGACAAAGCCTGCACCACATCGGGGCAGTTGTGGCAGCTGAGCGACATGTAGACCTCGAAATTGAAGTTGCCTTCAAGGGCCTTGATGCTGTCGATGACGTCGGCCTCGACCTTCGGGGGATGGCCACCGGTCCAAAGCAAGGCCAAAACCAAAGAGGTGAACTCGTGGCCGAGCGGCAAACCGGCAAAGCGCACGCCAGTGCTTTGGCCTTCACGCGCCACCACAAAAGAAGGCTTGCGGGCGTCGTCGCCCGAGGTGTCCAGCGTGACCTTGTCCGACAGGCCCACGATGGTTTCCAGCAGGCTCTTCATGTCGACGCCCGTCTCGCTGTCGTCCAGCGAAGCGATCAATCGAATCGGCTGGCGCAGCAAGCCCAGGTATTGCTGCAATTGGGCTTTGAGGGTGTCGTCGAGCATGGTGATCTCCGGTTTTCAGGGGGCAGTGAACAAGACCCGCACTTGTGGCGCAGGCCAGGGAACAGGGGCAATTTGGGGAAATTGGGGGGATAAGTTGAGCGCAAGGCACGCAGGCTTGTGGCCCGCATGCGTTGAACTCAGCGCCCTGACCAGCAGGGCACCCGAGATTTAGATCTTGCCGACCAGGTCGATGGAAGGAGCCAAAGTCTTGGCGCCTTCTTTCCACTTAGCTGGGCACACTTGGCCGGGGTTGGCGGCGGTGTACTGAGCAGCTTTGAGCTTGCGCAGGGTCTCGGACACGTCGCGTGCGATCTCGTTGGAGTGCACTTCGGCGGTCTTGATCATGCCTTCGGGGTTGATGATGAAGGTGCCGCGCAGTGCCAGGCCTTCTTCTTCAATGTGCACGCCAAAAGCGCGTGTCAGGGTGTGTGTGGGGTCGCCGACCAATGGGAACTTGGCCTTGCCCACGGCAGGCGAAGTCTCGT
>JBIKHW010000148.1:0-7887 GCA_044361935.1 Limnohabitans sp.
AGAAGTTCCAGGACGCTGAACTCGACTACCTGATCCACAGCGAAGCCGGTTCACGCACCATGGCCGAAAACTATGTGGGCTTGCCGCTGAATTTCGGTGAATGAGCCACCTGGGCTCAGACACCGGCGCGGCTCGCCTTCCAAGCCCCGAACATGGCAATCAGGCCCGGCACGATGATCAAGGCCCAGATGATCTTGGACAGGTGCTGCTGCACGATAGGCAGGTTGCCAAACAGGTAACCCACCGACAGCAGCCCCACCACCCAAATCACCGCGCCCACGACATTGAAGAAGGTGAATTTGCTGCGTGTCATCTCGGCCACGCCCGCCACAAAAGGCACAAAGGTGCGCACAAACGGCATGAAGCGGGCCAAGATGATGGTGATGCCGCCGTATTTTTCATAAAACGCGTGGGCTCGGTCAAATCCACGGCGGCTGAAAAACCGCGACTCTTCCCACTGGAAGACCCGGGGCCCAAAGTAACGGCCAATGGTGTAATTGGTCTGATCTCCCAAAATGGCCGCAACGAGCAGCAGACCCATGACCAATGGCAGGTTCATCAAACCCGCACCACACATGGCCCCCACGATGAAGAGCAAAGAGTCGCCCGGTAAAAACGGCATGACCACCACACCGGTTTCCACAAAGATGATGAGGAACAGCAAGGCATAGACCCAAGCCCCATATTGAGCGACAAAGGCCTCCAAATAACGGTCGACGTGGAGGATGAAATCAACGAGTTGCAAAAGAATGTCCATGCGTGGATTATCCCCGTCCAAGCCCTAAAATCAGGCAGTGACCTTTGAACATACCCCGGCTTCCGCGCGCCGCCCCATCCGCGAACTCCCCGATGAACTGATCAGCCAAATCGCCGCGGGCGAGGTGGTGGAGCGCCCGGCATCTGTAGTGCGCGAATTGGTGGACAACGCCATGGACGCAGGTGCACGCAGCATCACGCTGCGCCTGATGGGTGGGGGCACGCGGCTGATTTCGGTGGAAGACGACGGCGACGGCATTGCGCACGACGAGCTGGCGACCGCGCTCAAGCGCCACGCCACCAGCAAAATCGGAAACCTGGATGAGCTCGAATCGGTCATGACCATGGGTTTCCGGGGCGAGGCGCTGGCCGCCATCAACTCGGTGTCCGAACTGACCCTGCTCTCGCGCATGGACGGCCAGCCCACCGCCTTCGCGCTCGATGGCCGCACGGGCGAGATCCGCCCCGCCGCCCGCGCCGTGGGCACCACGGTGGAGGTCAAAGAGCTGTTCTTCTCCACCCCCGCCCGCCGCAAGTTTTTGAAAAGCGACAGCACCGAGCTGGCGCACTGCATCGAAGCCGTGCGCCGCCACGCCCTGTCCCGCCCCGACGTGGGCTTTGCCATCTGGCACGAGGGCAAGCTGGTCGAGCAGTGGCGCGTGCACCCAGGTGCTGCGGGCCTGGAACAACGCCTGGCCGATGTGCTGGGCGAGGAGTTTGTAGCTCAGTCCATCGCCGTTGAATACAACGCTGGGCCGCTCAAGGTAATGGGCCGCGCCGGTCTGCCCGACGCCGCCCGCTCACGCCCTGACCACCAGTTCGCCTATGTGAATGGCCGTTTTGTGCGCGACAAGGTCGTCATGCACGGCGCCCGCAGCGCCTACGAAGACGTGCTGCACGGCCACAAACAACCGACCTATGCGCTGTTCATGCAAATCGACCCGACGCTGGTGGATGTGAACGTGCACCCGACCAAGATCGAGGTGCGCTTTCGCGACAGCCGCGCGGTGCACCAAGCGGTGCGCCACGCTATCGAGAACGCGCTGGCTGCACCGCGCTCACAAAACCTGAGCGATGCGTCAGCCCTGCCTGCCAGCGACTT
This sequence comes from Limnohabitans sp., assembly GCA_044361935.1. Lineage (GTDB taxonomy): Bacteria > Pseudomonadota > Gammaproteobacteria > Burkholderiales > Burkholderiaceae_C > Limnohabitans_A. The sequence continues at coordinate 1,859 of JBIKHW010000148.1, forward strand.
CGACCTGAAGGCCCCCTCTGCCAAAGCCCTGCCCGAGTCAGCGGCCTGGCAGCAAGGCGGCATGGCTTTCGAGCGCCCTGGCCCCTCGACTTTTTCGGCCCCCAGCTTCAAACCGGCGGACTTTGTGCGCCCCCGTGTGGACGGCGAACAGGCCATGGCCGACCTGAAGGCACTGTGGAACCCGCCTGAGCGCAGTGAGGACCCGAGCGTTCAAGAACGCGCCGCGCCCGATTGGCTTCAGGCGGCCCGTACAGAACCAGCACCGGCCCCAGCGGGTGCGATGCCCCGCCTTGCAACAAGCTTGGCCGTCCCAGCCCCCATGACCGAAGGCAACTGGCCATTAGGCCGTGCTGTGGCGCAACTGCACGGCGTCTACATCCTGGCCGAAAACAAACAAGGCTTGGTGGTGGTGGACATGCACGCCGCGCACGAACGCATCGTCTACGAACGCCTGAAAAACCAACTCAACACCACTGAGGGAGAAGGCCCGCGCATCACCAGCCAACCGCTGCTGATCCCCGCCACCTTTGCCGCCACGCCCACCGAAGTGGCCACCGCCGAAGCCTGCGCCGAGGCGCTGGAACAACTCGGCCTGGAAATCTCGCCCCTGTCGGCCAAGACCCTGGCCGTTCGCGCCGTCCCCACCAGCTTGGCGCAAGGCGATGCGGTGGAGCTGGCCCGCAGCGTGCTGGCCGAGTTGTCTCAGCACGACGCGAGCACCGTGGTGCAACGCGCCCAAAACGAGATTCTGGCCACAATGGCTTGCCACGGCGCAGTGCGTGCCAACCGCCGCCTGACGCTGGACGAGATGAATGCCTTGCTGCGTCAGATGGAAGAGACCGAGAGATCAGACCAATGCAACCATGGTCGCCCCACCTGGCGGCAGATGACGATGCGGGATCTGGATGCGCTGTTTTTGCGGGGGCGGTGATGCCGTCCAAACTCGTTGTCCTGCTCCTGGCCCTGCTGCTCGGCCTGCAACCCGTCACCACCGACCTGTATTTGCCCGCCCTGCCCGCCATCACCGAAGGCTTTGGGGCCGGCATGGGCCAAGCCCAACTCACCCTCACGGCCTTGCTGCTCGCCTTTGGCCTCTCGCAACTCGTGTGGGGGCCGTTGTCTGACCGATTTGGTCGCCGCCCCATCTTGCTGTGGGGCATGGCCGCTTACGTGCTGGCCTCGGTTGCCTGCGCGCTGGCCCCCAACATGGCCTGGCTGATTGCAGGGCGCAGCCTGCAAGGCATCGCCATGGGCGCAGGCGTCATGGCCGCACGCGCTGTGGTGCGTGACCTGTACGCCCCAGCCCAGGGGGCCACCGTCATGTCGCAAGCCCTCACGGGCCTGGGCATCATCGCCTGCGCTTGTGCCCCGATTGGCGGCGTCCTGACCGACTGGCTGGGCTGGCGTGTGGCCCTGCTCAGTCTGGCCGCATTTGGTGCCTTGACCTTCGGTCTTCTGCAGTGGCGCTTTGAGGAAACTCTGTCGCGCCCCAACCCCCACGCCTTGCAGCTGCGCCAACTGTGGCGGGCGAACCTGGACATCCTGCGCCACCCTACCTTCCGCGCGTGGTGCGCGTTGTCGTCGGGCTCCTACCTGGGCTTGTTCACTTTCTTGGCCTGTTCGGCCTTTGTCTTCACCCGCAGCATGGGCTACAGCAAAACTGCCTACGGCTTTTTCATGCTCAGCATGTCGCTGTCCTACATCGTGGGCACCTTCTGGTGCCGCTGGATGCTGCGCCGCACCAGCGTGCACCGCGCTGTGGCTGTGGCTGCCATCCTGACCTTGTCGAGCGGCGTCAGCATGGCCGCGCTGGCCTATGCGGGCCAAGGGCAGGAATGGTATGGCCCGGCCTGCGTCCTGGGGCCGATTTACCTGTTCATGCTGGGCCACGGCGTGCACCAGTCCTGCGGGCAAAGCGGTGCCGTGGCGCCTTTCCCTGAACGGGCGGGCACGGCCTCGGCACTCAACGGCTTTTTGATGATGCTCGGCGCTTTCTTCATGGGCGGCTGGCTGGGCACACACATGGATGAGCCGGTCTTTGCGCTGGCCCACGGCCTGTTACTGTGGAGCGTATTCATTGCCCTGGTGGCATGGACACTGGTGCAGCGCCACGGACGCTCGGCCCCCCTGCCCGCCCGCGCCTGAGTGGCCCGCCATGAACGCCCCAGCTTCCACCCCCGCCAGCGCCCAGCCCACCCGGCCGGTCGATGCCATTGCGCTGGTCGGCCCCACGGCCAGCGGCAAGACGGCTGCCGCCTTGGCTTTGGCACACCAGTTGCAAAACCAAGGCGGCGCAGAAATCATCAGCGTTGACTCGGCCCTGGTTTATCGGGGCATGGACATTGGCACCGCCAAACCCAGCCCCGAAGAGCTGGCCTCCGTGCCACACCACCTGATCGACACGCTGGACCCACTGCAAAGCTACAGCGCGGCCGAATTCGCCAAAGACGCGACCCGACTGATACGCGACATCCGTGCACGCGGCAAAACACCGCTGCTTGTGGGCGGCACCATGCTCTACCTCAAAGCGCTGCTCGATGGCCTGAACGACATCCCCTCGGCCAACCCCGAGATCCGCCGCCAAATACAAGAAGAATCCGAGCACATTGGCTGGCCTGCCTTGCACGCGCGGCTGGCCCAAGTGGACCCGCTGACGGCCGCCCGGCTGGCCCCTGGCGACAGCCAACGCATTGGCCGGGCCCTCGAAGTCTGGACCGCCACCGGCCAGACCCTCACCTCGTTTCACCAAAGCGCCAAAGCCCAGGCCCCCGACTGGCACATCCCGGTCATCAGCCTCGAGCCACAAGACCGCCCCTGGTTGCACCAACGCATCGCCTTGCGCTTTGCTCAGATGATGGCCGCTGGCTTCATGGACGAAGTCAAAGCCCTGCGTGCACGCGGCGACCTGCACCCCGACCTGCCTTCCATGCGCTGTGTGGGTTACCGCCAGGCATGGAAAGGGCTGGATGAAAGCTGGCGTGAAGCCGACATCCTGGAGAGAGGCATTTTCGCCACCCGCCAACTGGCCAAACGGCAAATCACCTGGCTGCGCAGCATGCCCGATCGAGTGGTGGTGGCGGCCGATCGGCCGGATGCCCTAGGCCAGGTGCTAAAGGCTGCCACAGACAGCTTGCGCTAATCTCCAGGGTCTTTGCGCCGACCGCTTTTGATCTTGGATTGCATCGCCTTTCCCTCTAGCCGCCTTTGCACCGAACCATAAGTCGGCTTGGTGGCCTTGCGGTCTTTGGGCGGCTTGGCATAGAGGTCCAGGGTTTCATAAAGCCTGGCCCATGCATCGACCCGATTGGCTTCTTGCGTACGGTGTTTTTGGGCTTTCAGAATGAAGACGCCCTCCAAGGTCAGGCGGCTGTCGCCCGACTGCAGCCAGCGCTGCTTGACATCATCAGGCAAAGACGAGCCCGCCACGTCAAAGCGCAGCTGGATGGCGCTGGAGACCTTGTTGACGTTCTGCCCGCCCGGCCCTTGCGCCCGTATGGCGCTGAGCTCGACTTCGGTGTCGTCGATGTGCAAGGCGTGTTTCATGGTGGTGGCCTGTGGGTGCCAGATCAGGGCGAAAGGCCACAAGCGCCTACTGCAACGGACCCTTGAGGTTTTCGGGCACAGGCAAAGCCATGACATCGATGCCTTCGTCGATCAAGGCCTCGGTTTCTTCGCGCGTGGCCTGGCCCCGGATGTTGCGCTCTTCGCGCTCTCCATAGTGAATTTTGCGGGCCTCTTCGGCAAATTGCGTTCCCACATCTTCGGTGTTGGCCATGACGTGGCGCACCACCTTCATCATGGCCGCCTGCATCTGCTGCAAGGCTTCAGGTGCGACATCGGGCAAGGTCTGCGCTGTTGGGGACACATCCACAACCCGACCGGAAGGTGTGCCTGTAACGCCGCCGGCACCTGCTGCTGAGGTGCCCTGCGCCGGACTCGTATCAGGGACTGCGCCGTGGCCCAGATTCAGGCGCGGCGCCGAGAGCATTTTGGTGATGTCGCTGTCGTTGCATACCGGGCAGGTAACCAAGCCCCGCTCGCGCTGGGTGTCGTAGTCAGCCTGAGAGCCAAACCAGCCTTCGAAGCTGTGGCCCAAGGCACATTGCAGGTCCAGGACTTTCATGGGGCGGCTTTGGAGAGGGTTTGCCAATGCAGGGGCCACTGGCCCGATTGCACATTTTGCAACCAAAGCAAACCCGTCAAGGTCTTGGCATCGGTCAACAGCCCTTGCTGGCAAGCGGCCATCAACTCGGCTGGGCTGGCGGTGAACACGTCCAAAAACTCATCGGTGTCCAGCTGACGCTCGCCCAAAGACAGGTCTTTGGCAAACCAGATCTCGATCACCTCGGTCGAGTACCCAATCACCGGGTGCAGCACACCCGCGCGTGCCCACTGGCGGGCGGTATAGCCGGTTTCTTCGAGCAGCTCGCGTTGGGCGCACAACCACGGGTCTTCGCCCGGGTCGAGCTTGCCGGCCGGAAACTCGGTCATGACCTGCCCCACGGGGTAACGGAACTGCCGCTCCATCACCAAGCGCAAGCCTTCGGGTGTGTCGAGCATGGGGATGACCATCACGGCCCCGGGGTGCACCACGTATTCGCGGGTCGCCAGGTTTTGGTTGGGCAAGCGCACGGTGTCGCGAAAAGCGTGCAGAAAACGCCCGCGCAAGAGCTCTTCTTGGTGGACCCGGTATTCGATCAGGTGATCGTCAGACATGAAAACCAGTGTGAGGGCGGCACTGCGCTCAGTGTTTGCGGTGCATCAGGTAGCGGTAAACAAAACCCGGAAAAGCCAGCGTGACGAACATGGTGCCCGTGACCGCATAAAATTCCCAGCCCTGTGGCGCCACCTGACCACCATGGTTTTCCAGCGCCAGGCCCACACCACCCACCACAAAGTACAAGACCACCAGCTCCATCAAGCGCCAAAACAAGGGCTTGGACACGCGCTGGGGGCCCAGCAGCATGATGCGCTGGTTGAAAAACGGCATGTTGGCGGCCAGCAAGGCCAGCAAGATCAACAAACCGATTTGGGTGGAAGTGCTCATGGTGCGGTGGTCAAACAATCAGACCGCGAGCATACGCACAATCGAGTCGGCGCACAAAGCCATGAGTGCGCCAGGGAAAATGCCCAGCAACAAGACCAGCAAGCCGTTGGTGGACAAGACCAAGCGCACGTCGAGGTCGGCCGACACGGTGGTGGCGGTGACCGGCTCGTCAAAGTACATGACTTTGACCACGCGCAAGTAATAGAAGGCACCGATCAAGGACATGATGACCGCAAAAATCGCCAAGCCCAGATAGAAGCCTTGGCCCGAGGCCACCAAAGACTGCAGCACCGACAATTTGGCATAGAAGCCCACCATGGGCGGAATACCGGCCATCGAGAACAGGCAAATGGCCATCACGCCCGCGTACAAGGAGCTGCGTTGGTTAAGACCAGCCAGGTCGGTGATCTCTTCGCTCTCAAAGCCCTGGCGGGCCAGCAACATGATCACACCGAAAGCGGCCAAGGTGGTCAACACATACGACACCATGTAAAACATGGCAGAGCTGTAGGCGTTGGCGGCCAAAGTGGTCTCGCCATTGATCACGCCCGCCACAAAACCCAGCAGCACAAAGCCCATTTGGGAGATTGTCGAGTAAGCCAACATGCGCTTGAGGTTGGTCTGGGCAATCGCCGCCAGGTTACCGATGAGCAGTGAGCCAATGGCCAACAAGGCCAGCATTTGCTGCCAATCAAACGCCAGGGGCAACAAGCCCTCCACCAGCAAACGCACCAGGATGGCAAAAGCGGCCAACTTGGGGGCGCCACCGATCATCAAGGTTGCCGCAGTGGGGGCACCCTGGTAAACGTCGGGAATCCACATGTGAAAAGGCACCGCGCCGATCTTGAACGCCAGACCGGCCACGATGAAGACCAAACCGAACACCAACACCTGATGGTTCACCTGTCCCGAAGCAATGGCTTTGAGCACGGCCGACAACTCCAGGCTGCCGGTCGCGCCGTACATCATGGACATGCCATAC
>JBIKHW010000006.1:0-27347 GCA_044361935.1 Limnohabitans sp.
AAGGTCACGCGCTCCATGCGGCCGGGCACCGCCGTCAGCTGCGCACAGGCCTGCACCGCTTGTGTCAAATCAAAGCCCAAAGACCGCAAACTGCCAATCACGCCCAAGAGATTGTCCATGTTGTAGTCACCGATCAAACCTGTGTGCAGGGTCTGCACGGTCTGGCCTTCGATCACCTCAAAAGCCAAACCCTGGCCACTGGGCAAAGCACGCGCTTGCAGACGGGCAGGGCTGCGCCGCGAGCAGGTCCAGACGTCGAGCGGGCCACCTTGCAACTGCTGAGCCAGCAAAGCGCCCTGCGCATCGTCGATGTTGATGACGGCCGACTGCAAACCGGGCCAAGAAAACAATGCGGCCTTGGCCGACCAGTATTGGGCCATGTCGCCGTGGTAGTCCAGGTGGTCCTGGGTGAAATTGGTGAACAAGGCCACGCGGATGTGTGTGCCGTCCAAGCGGTGTTCGGCCAAGCCAATGGAAGAAGCTTCGATGGCGCAGTGCGTGACGCCTTCGTCCGCAAACTGGCGGAACTGGCGCTGCAACAACACCGGGTCGGGCGTGGTCATGCCGGTGCTCACCAGATCGGGCAATTGGCCCACACCCAAGGTGCCCACCAGCCCACAGGCTTGTTGCAACACGGGCGAAGACAGTGCCTGTGCCAACCACCAGGCCGTTGATGTTTTGCCGTTGGTACCCGTGACTGCCAGCACCTGCAAAGCGCGGCTGGGTTGTTCATAGTAGGCATCGGCCACCCAAGCGGTTTGGGCTTTGAGGCCGGGCATACAAGCCAGCTCTTCTTGGTCGGGGCTCTGCAGCGCGTTCAGCCAAGTTTCGTGTCCAAGCTCTTCCATCAGGCAAGCACTGGCGCCTTGCGCCAAGGCCTGGGCCAGGTAACGCCGACCGTCGGTAGCAGCACCCGGCCATGCAATGAAACCGTCGCCTGCCTGCACCAGTCGGCTGTCGGTGCGCAGCTCGCCGGTCACGCGCGAGCGCAACCAGACAGCGGCATCCTGAGCGCTGTGCCATGTGTGCATCAGAACGACTCCTCGACCGCTTTGGCCACGATCTGGGGCTTGACGGCCATGTCGGGCTGGACACCCATCAGGCGCAGGGTTTGCTGCACCGTTTGGCTGAACACGGGCGCAGCCACGGCACCGCCGTAATAAACCCCGTTGGAAGGCTCATCGATCATCACCGCCACCACAATGCGTGGCTGCTCGACCGGAGCAATGCCCACGAAGAAGCCGCGGTATTTTTTGCTGGCGTAGCCCTTGCCCTCTTGCTTGCGGGCCGTGCCCGACTTGCCACCCACCGAATAACCGATGGTCTGGGCTTTTTGTCCGGTGCCGCCAGGGCCCGCTGCCATTTGCAGCATCTTGCGCATGGCTTTGGCATTGGCGGCGCTGATCACACGCGTGCCCTGCACCTGCTTTTCGGCTTTCATCATGGTGGCCGGTACGATTTCGCCGTCTCGCGCAAACACGGTGTAGGCCCGTGCCATCTGGAACAAACTGCCCGACACCCCATAGCCGTAGCTCATGGTGGCCTGCTCGACAGGTCGCCAGGATTTGTAGGGCCGCAAACGGCCACTGACCACGCCCGGAAAGGGCAAGGCCGGTTTTTGCCCAAAACCTAACTCTGTGAACATCTCCCACATTTCGCGGGGCTCCATCTGCATGGCCATCTTCACGGTGCCCACGTTGCTTGACTTCTGAATCACTTCGTTAACACTGAGCATGCCGTAGGTGTGCACATCGCTGATGGTCGAACCGGTGATGTTGATGCGCCCAGGGGCGGTCTGGATCATCGTCTCGGGCTTGACGAGGCCTTGCTCCAGGGCCAAGGCCACGGTGAATGGCTTCATCGTCGAGCCCGGCTCAAAGCTGTCGGTCAAGGCGCGGTTGCGCAATTGCTCACCACTGAGGTTCACGCGCCGCGATGGCGAATAGCTGGGGTAATTGGCTAGCGCCAGAATTTCTCCGGTCTGCGCATCCAGCACCACCACGCTGCCCGCTTTGGCCTTGTGCTCCTTGACCGCATCGCGAAGGGTCTGGTAGGCATAGAACTGCACTTTGCTGTCAATGCTCAGCTGCAGATCCTGGCCGTCTACAGGGTGCACGGTTTCACCCACGGCTTCCACCACACGACCCAGCCGGTCCTTGATCACACGGCGCGAGCCGGACTGCCCAGCCAGCTGCTTTTGGAATATGAGTTCTATGCCTTCTTGGCCCTTGTCCTCGACATTGGTAAAGCCCACGATGTGCGCAGCCGCTTCACCCTCGGGATACAGGCGCTTGTACTCCTTGATGTCATAGACACCTTTGATGCCCAGCGCACGAATTTCCTTGACCACGGGCTCATCCATCTGGCGACGCAGCCAGACAAAGGTTTTTTCCTCATCCTTGAGCTTGTGCTCGAGCTCTGCGGGTGTCATCTCCAGCAGGCGTGCCAATTGGCGCAACTTTACGGGGTCGCGCTCCACATCTTCCGGATTGGCCCAGATGCTCGGCGCAGGCACGCTGGAGGCCAGCAAGACACCATTGCGGTCGAGCACGCGCCCGCGATTGGCGGGCAACTCCAAGGTTCGGGCAAAGCGTACCTCGCCTTGACGAATAAAAAAGTCGTTGTCGATCACCTGCACATGGGCCGCTCGACCCACCAGGCCCAAAAAACCCAAGGCCATCCCAGCCACGATCAGTTTGCTGCGCCAAACCGGGGTCTTGCTCGCCAGCAAAGGGCTGGACGTCAATTGGACGCTGCGGCTGCGACTCACTGACCGACTCCCGCTGCAGGCGTGGGCACAGGGCTAAAGGCGGAGCCCTGGACATTGACGTACTGGGTGATGGCAGGAGACGCTGTGCGCATGTTCAATTGCAGTCGGGCAATTTGCTCGACCCGCAAAGGGGTGGCTTGGGCGCGACGCTCCACCTCCAAGCGGTCGCGGTCCACTTCGATGCGTTTGGCCTCTTTGCGTGCGGTCTCCAGGCCCATGAACATACGGCGCGACTCGTAGTGGCTGTGCACCAGCAACAAGGCGCTGACCACCGTGGCCACCAACAAGAGGATGTTCACGCGGGTCATACAGGCACCTCGGTGCGTTCAGCCATGCGCATGATGGCGCTGCGCGAACGGGGGTTGCCGCGCACCTCTGCCTCGCTCGGACGCACTCGGCCATGCGTCTTCAGGCGCATCTTGACCGGCTCGGCAAAGGGCACACGTCGATCCACAACCTCTTTGGAGTGCTTGGCCATGAACTGCTTGACGATGCGGTCTTCGAGCGAATGAAAGCTGATGACCACCAAACGGCCACCGGGTGCCAGCACCCGCAAGCTGCCCTCTAGCGCTTGTTCGAGCTCCTCAAGCTCGGCGTTGATGAAAATCCGAAAAGCCTGAAATGTCCGCGTTGCAGGGTTCTGACCCGGCTCGCGGGTTTTGACCGTGTCAGCCACGAGCTGGGCCAAGTCGGAGGTGCTTGAAATTGGGCCCCGCTCCTGTCGGCGAGCCACAAGCGCCTTTGCAATCTGAAAAGCAAACCGTTCTTCGCCATAGTCACGTATCACCTCCGTGATTTGATCCACCTCTGCAGTGGCCAGCCAATCGGCCACACTCTGTCCGCGCGTGGTGTCCATGCGCATGTCGAGTGGGCCCTCAAAACGAAAAGAAAAACCCCTCTCGGGGCTGTCGATCTGGGGGGAGCTGATGCCCAGGTCCATCAGCACGCCATCGACACTGCCAGCGGGCAGTTCACCCAGGTGCGAAAAGCCCTCGTGCCGAATGGCAAAACGGGTGTCTGCGATGCGCCCAGCTTCGGCAATCGCCTCCAGGTCCTTGTCAAAGGCCAGCAACCTGCCCTGTGCAGACAGGCGCGACAAAATCAAACGCGAATGACCACCCCGGCCAAATGTGGCGTCCACATAAGCGCCATCGGCACCGGTCGAAGCCTGGAGCAACTCGTCCACGGCTTCATTGAGCAAAACGGTGATGTGGGTCAGTGCGCTGTCGGTCATGGCGTTCAGAAAGAAAAGTCCTTGAACACATCGGGCATGTCGCCCTGCATGGCCTGCGCCTCTTGCGCGTCGTAGGTGGTTTTGTCCCACAACTCAAAGTGGTTGCCCATACCGAGCAGCATGGTGTCCTTGGAAATGCCAGCGGCTTGGCGCAACTCGGGCGAGATCAGTACGCGCCCAGTGCCGTCCATCTCCACGTCCATGGCATTGCCCAAGAAGATCCGCTTCCACCATTGGGCCGACATGGGCAACTCGGCAATGCGCTCACGGAATTTTTCCCATTCGGGGCGGGGAAAAACCATCAGGCAGCCATGTGGGTGCTTGGTGATCGTCAGCTGGCCTTGTGCCGTTGCGCTCAAGACGTCACGGTGCCGGGTCGGCACAGACAACCGCCCCTTGGCATCCAGACTCAGCGATGAAGCCCCTTGAAACACGACAATGACCCTTTGGTTTGAAAAAAGCACATCAGTGGCACCAACTCCCACTTAATTGCACTTTTTTGCACTGTATCAGGAATCTGATGCCAACCAAAGGGTGTAGATCGATTTTTTTCAATGAAATCAATGGCTTAGCACCTAAACCAAAGCTCAGTTAAACTTAAATTTCTTTAAAATTAGATACTTACGCAAGTTATTGAAAGTAAGACTTCAAGCAATTAAAAATCAAAAGTAATAAATACACCTAATTCATAATAATCAAAAATTTTTACCAAGATACAAAAAAACCGCCCTTGCAGGCGGTTTTTTGTGAGGACCAAGCGCCAACAAAGGCTCAATCTCCAAACATTTTTTGCTTGAGCTCCCGGCGCTGCTGGGCTTCTAGTGACAAGGTGGCTGTGGGGCGAGCCAACAACCGCCCCACGCCAATTGCTTCGCCTGTCTCATCACAAAAACCGTAATCTCCCGCATCGATGCGCTGGATCGATTGCTCGATTTTCTTGAGAAGCTTGCGCTCACGGTCTCGGGTGCGCAGCTCCAACGCGTGTTCTTCTTCAATCGTGGCTCGATCAGCCGGGTCGGGCACTACCACGGTGTCCTCGCGCAAGTGCTCTGTCGTCAAACCTGCACTGGCCAAAATATCCTGCTTTAAATTCGACAGCTTCAGGCGGAAATAGGCCATTTGCATATCGTTCATATACTCGTCGTCCGGCATGGCCAGAATCTCGGCATCCAACAACTCCTCGACCTTTTTGCTCTTCCAGTTGTTGGCCAGCTTGGGGTCTTTTTTGATAGGCGCAAAGGGAACGGACACAGCCGCTGGCTGTGAGCTGGGCAAAAAGCTCGATTTGGCCGCTGTGGAGGCCACTGCCGGCGGCAAAGAAGGCACGGTGATCTGGGCCAAACGTGCGGAAGGTCGCGTTGCGCGGACCAACTGATCGGGCGCCGTGGCCGTGCTGACGGAAGTTGGTTCGACAGAAGATTTAACTGATTCCACGGGGGTCACGCTCATAGGTTTCGCTTCGGATGCCTGGGCTGTTTTGGGAACAGGTGCTGCCTTGACAGGCTGAGGGGCAGCTGCACGGGATGGGACGGCAGCAATTGCTTTTTTAGCTGTCGTGGCTTTGGGGGCGGATACAGTTTTCGTGGCAGATTTAACCGCCGCCTTGACTGCGGGCAACTTCGCTGGCGCTGAAGGTTTTGATGCTGCTTTGGCCACAGTCGACTTAACTGGAGCGTTTTTGGCTTTGGGCTGGGTGGCGACTGCGGCCTTGGCAGCAGGTGCGTTCTTAGCCACAGCGGCCTGTGTTTTTGGTTTTGTCTTGTTCGGGGTCTTCACGTCTTGTCTCCTAGCCGTGTCAAAAGGCAGACTTCTGACCGTCTGTCCCTGCGCAGCCGAGCCGAAATCTGTTCATGTGCTTTTCAAACCCTTGTTGTAGACCTTGTGGGGTTCGCCAGGGCCGCCCAAAAGGCGGTGCCATCGGCGCGCGATTGTAGCGACTAGAACGGTCAAAATTTGCACGGAGGTGGATTAAAAGCCAGATCAACACAAAAGCTTGACCCAGCGCCCACCCAAGGTGCGGTGCCTTACACCAGGGCCTGCTCCAAACCTTGCAGCAATATGTCTTTGGGCAAATCGATGCCGATGAACACCATCTTGCTCATTTTGGTCTCGCCATCGGCCCAAATGGGACCCAAATCGCTGCCCATGAGCTGGTGCACGCCCTGGAAAATCACCTTGCGCTCGGTGCCACGCATGTTCAAAACACCTTTGTAGCGCAGCATGCGCGGGCCATAAATGTTGACAATCGCCCCCAAAAAATCTTCCAACTTGGCCGGGTCAAAGGCTTTTTCGGAGCGGAAGACAAAGCTTTTCACATCGTCATCGTGGTGATGGTGGTGGCCTTGCTCATGGGCGTGCGAGGGGTGATCGCAGTGCTCGCCGTGTTCGTGGTCGTGCGCGTGCCCATGTTGGTGAGACGGGTGGTCGCAATGCTCACCATGCTCATGGTCATGATCATGGGCATCGTCTTTGAGGAAGTCCGGGTCAATATCCAGTTTGGCGTTCAGGTTGAAGCCCTTGAGGTCGAACACCTCAGACAAGGCCACTTCGCCAAAGTGCACCACTTTTTGCGGCGCACGGGGGTTCATGTGTTTCAGGCGGTGTTGCAGAGCGTCCAGCTCTTGGGGCGAGACCAAATCGGCCTTGCTGATGAAGATCTGGTCGGCAAAACCCACCTGACGGCGCGCTTCTTGGCGGTCATTGAGCTGCTGGGCTGCGTGCTTGGCGTCCACCAGGGTCAAGATCGAGTCGAGTAAAAAGGTCTCTGCGATCTCGTCGTCCATGAAAAAGGTCTGCGCCACCGGGCCAGGGTCGGCCAGACCCGTCGTCTCGATGACGATGCGGTCAAAGCTGAGCAAACCTTTTCGGCGCTTGGCGGCCAGCAGCTGCAGCGTGACGCGCAAGTCTTCGCGAATGGTGCAGCAGATGCAGCCGTTGCTCATCTGGATGATTTGCTCATCTGTGTCCGAGACCAAGATGTCGTTATCAATGTTCTCTTCGCCAAACTCGTTCTCGATCACCGCGATTTTCTGACCATGGGCTTCGGTCAGCACGCGCTTGAGCAAGGTGGTTTTGCCCGAACCCAAAAAGCCGGTCAGGATGGTGGTGGGGATCAAGGCCATGGTGCAATCTCGGAAAAAACAAGTGTTGGGAAGTGTAGCGACGAATTCAAGCGCTGCACGTCTGATGCGGGCATGGCCTTGAGGAGGCAGAGGGCCTCAAGCCCGGCATGTCATTTGCGCTTGGCCCGGGGATGGGCCGCGTCGTAGGTTTTGGCCAGGTGCTGAAAATCCAGCCGCGTGTAGACCTGGGTGGTGCTGATGTTGGCGTGTCCCAGCAGTTCTTGCACGGCCCGCAGGTCGCCGCTGGATTGCAAGACATGGCTGGCAAAGGAATGGCGCAACATGTGCGGATGCACTGGGGTCGCCAGGCCAGCCAGCAAGCTGCGGCGTTTGAGGCGCTGCGCGACGGCTCTCGGTGTCAGACGCGTCCCATATCGCCCAGGAAACAGCGCAAACGCCAGGCTAGAGGCACCCGGTGTAGGCTGCGTCAACATGCCCGGCAGCTGCGACCGCATGGCCAACCAGTGCGTCAACGCCTCGATGGCCGCACGCCCCAAAGGCACACTGCGGCGCTTGCTGCCCTTGCCCTGCACCTGCACCTCGGCGTTTTGCAAATCGATCCAGCCACGCCCTGCGCGGCTGGCATCTGCGCTCGCCACCACATCCAGCCCCGTCAGCTCGGCAATACGCAACCCACAACCGTAGAGCAGCTCCACCATGGCCGCGTCGCGGGCTTCAAGCCAGGGATCGTCGTTGCCTTCTTCGTGCTCGGCCAGTTGCACCGCCTCGTCCACGCCCAGTGCCTTGGGCAGCGGCTTGGCCACGCGCGGGGCCCGCACATCGGCCACCGGGTTGAGCCGGACCAGTCCCTCACGCCCCAGCCATGTGTAAAAGCCACGCCAGCCCGACAAAATGAGCGCAATGCCACGCCCGCTGCGCCCGGCGCTGTGCATGTGTGCCACCCATCGGCGCACATGCCCACTTTGCACTTGCAGCAAAGGCACACCCGATACCGCCGCCATCTCGGCCAGGCGTGTCAAATCGAGTTGGTACAGGGTGCAGGTGCGCTCGGCCAAGCGTTTTTCAAAGCGCACATGGTCCAGATAGCGGGACACCAGCGGGTCGGTGGCCGCTGCGTCAGACATGGCCACCTCCGACACAGATCAAGCCTGCTGCGCTTGCAGCACCGACAAAGCCGCGCCCGCCAGCTCGGCCAGGCGCTCCAGAAGGTCGGTGCCCATCTGGCTGTTGAAGCGCTGTGCATCGGGCGAGGCCAGCACCAGCAAACCAAAGGCGGGCTGCCCTGGGGCCGCCCGCAGAGCCAATAAGGCCAAGGATGCAGCCTTGGTGGGCTCGTCCAACCACTGCACGGCTTCGTAACCCGAGTTCGGTCCCACATAAGGCCTGTTGAGTGAGGTGGCCAGGGTCTGCGCCGCCTCGGTCACGCCTTGTGCATAGGCCGCTTGTGCATGCTCTGCCTGAAGCGACCACAAGCGCAAAGCCACTTGCGGCACTTGAAACAATTCGCGGATGTTGTCCACTGCAGACGAGGCCAGTTGGTCCTGCGGCGTGACCAACAATTCGCACGACCAACGGTGCAGCTTGTCGGTGAGGATCATGTTCTCGTTGCCGTGCCGGATCATGTCCATGATGCGGTGCTCCAGGCCCTTGATCTTGTCGCGCAGCATTTGCGCTTGGCGCTCTTGCAGGCCCACCGCACGATGGCTTTGCGGGTGGGTGAGCTGCACCGTGGCCAACAGCGAAGCGTGGCGCTCGAAAAAGTCCGGCGTGTTCACCAAATAGTCGGCGATATCGTCTTCGGTGATCGGGCTCATGGGTTCAGGCGTGGTCATGCGGTGCTCCAGAAATTCAAAATGAGTCAGGCACATCGAGGCTGCCCTCAAAAACAGACGTGGCCGGACCGGTCATCAGCACGTGGCTGTCGGCCTGCCCTGCCCACTCGATGGTGAGCACACCGCCGTGGGTCTGCACATCCACTCGCGGCGCCAGCCAGCCCTGGCGAATGCCCGCCACCACCGCCGCGCAGGCGCCCGTGCCGCAGGCCAGGGTCTCGCCCGCACCGCGCTCGAACACGCGCAGCTTGATCTGGCTGTGCGAGACGATTTGCATGAAGCCCGCGTTCACCCGTTTGGGGAAAGCCGGGTGGTTTTCGATCAGCGGCCCCTGGGCCAGCACCGGGAAAGTGTCCACATCGTCCACGCGCTGCACCGCGTGCGGATTGCCCATGGACACCACGCCTACGCGAGCCAGGCCTTGTGCGCCCAAATCCAGGTCAAACACCGGCCAACCGTTGATTTGGTCGCTGATAAGTCCGATGGGGTTGAAGGGCACACGCTCCCAATCAAACACGGGCGCACCCATGTCCACCGTCACGCGGCCATCGGGGTTCATGCGCAGCTCAATCTCGCCTTGCTGCACCTTCACGCGCACGGTGGATTTGTCGGTCAGGCCCTTGTCGCGCACATACCGAACAAAGCAGCGGGCCCCGTTGCCGCAGTGCTCGACCTCACCGCCATCGGCGTTGTGGATCACGTATTCAAAGTCCAGGCCTTGCGCGGGCGAAGGCCGCACCGTGAGGATCTGATCGGCCCCCACACCAAAGTGGCGATCGGCCAAAAAGCGGTATTGGGCCGTGGTCAGGCCCAGGCGGCCTTGCGTCTCGTCGAGCACGACAAAATCGTTGCCGGCCCCTTGCATCTTGGTAAAGCGGATGTGCATGGCCGCGATTATCGCCCGGGGATGGGGCCTTAGCCCCCTGATAATGGGGCATGGCACGCACATCCCAACTCCTCTACCCCCAACGCGAACCCGCCCCTTTGCGCCCAGCCGCCACCGTGCTGCTCTTGCGCGATGGCCCAGACGGGCTCGAAGTGTTGATGACCCGCCGCTCGATGACGGCCAGTTTTGCGCCCGGCGCCTATGTGTTCCCGGGCGGCGGCATCGATGCTGCCGACGCCCAAGCGCACAGCCTGGCCACATGCCGCCCCAAGCAAAGCGACTTGCACCTGACCCAAGCCATTGCCGCCATCCGCGAAAGCTTTGAAGAGCTGGGCATTTTGTTCGCCCGCCACGCCGATGGCCGCTGGGCCGACAACACCGACATCGCGCAAATCGACCGCAAAGCCCCTTTTGCTGCGCAATGCCAAAACCAAGGCCTGACGCTGGCTGCAGACCAAGTGTTCGTGCTGGCCCACTGGATCACCGACCGCGACCTGCCGCGCCGCTTTGACGTGCCTTTTCTGGTGGCCCGCATGCCCGAAGGCCAGACGCCTGTGGCCGACGAATCCGAACAGTTCGAACCGGTCTGGGTACGCCCGGTGGATGCCTTGACGCGCCATGAAGCGGGGCAATTTTTCATCATCTTCCCCACCATCCGCACGCTGGAACGCCTCAAAGCCTTTGCCCAAGTCGAAGACGTGTTGCAAGCGTGTGCCGTCAACGACGAGCCGTTGTGGACCAGCTGCCCCCGCGCTGGCTGGCTGGCGGGCAAGGAAGCGCGTTACATGGAGCACGAATCGCCGTTTGGCGAGCTGGCCCTGGTCACGCCCGACGGTCAAATCCACCACCATCTGGACTGGCAGACCGACCAGCCGGTGCCGCTGCTCCAAAACGTGCAGCGCCTGACAGCCCCCAACCCCGGCGTGATGACCGGCCCGGGCACCAACAGTTATTTGGTGGGCGACCCGAACACCGGCTACATCGCCATCGACCCCGGCCCGGCCGACAACGATCACCTGCAACGCATCTGGCGTGCCGCAGGCGGGCAAATCAAAGCGATTGTGTGCACCCACTCCCATCCAGACCATTCACCCGGCGCGGCCCCGCTGCAAGCGCTGTGCACCCACAAGCCGCCGATTCTCGGCTTGGCCTCCAAACCCACCGCCCGCGCCAACAGCCGCTTCACCCCCGAGCGCGAACTCGCCGATGGCGAAAAACTGGTGCTGCAAGGCATTGGGGTGGGTGGCGAGATCACCCACACCCTGCGCGTGGTGCACACCCCTGGCCACGCGGCCAACCACCTGTGTTTGGTGCTTGAAGAAGACGGCCTGCTGTTTTCGGGTGACCATGTGCTCAACGGCAGCACCACCGTGATCGACCCGCCCGACGGCCACATGGGCGACTACCTCGACTCTCTGGACAAACTGGCCGCCGCCTGTGAAGCCGGTGGCATCGAATTCATCTTGCCCGCACACGGCCATGTGCTGGGCTTTGCGCACCAAGCCATCACGCACTTGAAGGCGCACCGCCTCAAGCGCGAAGCCAAAATCGCCGCCGCCATGCAGGCCCTGCCCCAAGGCAGCTTGCAAGACTGGGTCGAAAAAGCCTACGACGACGTGCCGCCCCGCCTGTGGCCGGTGGCCGCCCGCTCCTTGCAAGCGCATGTGGACCACATCCGCGAACAAGCCCTGTCTTGATTCGTTTTGAGTATTTTTGAAAGCATCGATGATTTCCTCTGAAGAAGGCATCCGCCTGGCCAAACGCGTGGCCGCCGAGCAAAACTGCTCGCGCCGCGAAGCCGAAGCACTGATCGTGGCCGGTGGTGTGCAGGTGGCGGGCAAAGTCGTGACCGACCCGGCCCGGCGTGTGCGTGAAGAGCAAACCGTGTTGGTGAACCGCCTGGTCTCCATGGCCGCACTGGCCCCCATGACCCTGGTGCTGTTCAAACCTGCGCACCGGGTGGCCAATCTGGCCTGGCTGCAAGACACCGCGGGTCTCAAAGCCCCCCAGCCCGGCCTGTGGGGCCCCGAGCGCCTGGCCAAGATGCAAATGCCGCTGCCACTGGCCAAACCGGCCAGCGGACTGTGCATCTTCACGGACGACATGGGCGTGCTGCGCCACCTGGAAGACCGCCGCAGCCCCATGGAGCAAGAATGGATGGCCACCGTGAGCGGTGAAGTGCCCGAAAGCCTGATCAAAGCCCTGAACGGCCCCGGCATCCGCGCCAGCATCAACCGCCAAACCGAGCAACTCACGGTACTGCGCATCGCGGGTAAAGACATCGATGGGCTGGATTTGGGCCGCTGGCTGGACGAACAATGCCCCTTGCAAGACCTGCGTCGCCAACGGGTGGGCCGGATCGGTTTGGCCCCCCTGGAGCCGGGGCAATGGCGGCAAACGGAAAGCCACGAACGGTTTTAATCTGTTTTTAATCTGCCAAAAGGGCTAAAAAAGGCGGATTTACCCTTGAATAAGCCCGGTTTATCACCACCTGACAATACAGTCTGAGAAAATGACCGTTCAGTCACCCCTGCACACAATGCAGTCTTGACCCCACAGGATGGCCTGCTTTTGCAGGTCACCAAAACGCAGAAAGGAGCCCAGCATGCGTTTGAGCACCAAAAGCCGATTTGCCGTCACCGCCATGATCGATGTGGCCTTACGTGAAGACCGTGGCCCCGTTTCGCTGGCCGCCATCAGCACACGCCACCAAATTTCGTTGTCATACTTGGAACAACTGTTCAGCAAACTTCGACAGCATGGCTTGGTTGAGAGCACCCGCGGCCCCGGTGGCGGTTATTCGCTTTCGCGCAATGCCGAAAAAATCACCATGGCCGACATCGTGGGTGCGGTCGACGCCCCCACCGAAGAAGAAGCCGCTGCAGAGGGCGGCTGGATGAACAGCGAGTTGTGGGCCAGCCTGAACGAAAAAATGCTGACCCATCTGCAGTCCATCAGCCTGCGCCAACTGGTGGCCGAGCAACGCACCAAAGGCGTGACCGTCGAGCCTGCACCGCAGCCCGCCGTCAAGCGCGGGGTGTTTGCCAAGCCCAAAAGCGCCTTGAAGATCACCGCCCCCAATTCGGTGTTTGCCCTGGCCGGCAGCCTGATGCCGTCTCGCGGCTGAACGGCTTCAGGCCCCCACAAAAAAACCCGCTTTGGCGGGTTTTTTTGTGGGCTGCGCCCTGAGAAAAAAAGTGTGAAGCCCGCCGATAAGCCGGATTCTGTGCACAGCGGTTGCCCGCTGCGTGACCGCCATTACTCTGGGCCGGGGGTTGCCCACCCGGCTCGGTGCTACCTACCCGCCAGCTCTGCGGAACCACATCAACGCTGGCCTACTTGGTATTGCTGCGCGTAGAGATTGCCCGTTTCACCCGAACTCAATCGGCTCGTCTCTGTTGCTCTGATCCTCACCTCACGGTGGAGAGGTGTTACCTCCTACGCTGTCCTGTGCAGTCCGGACGTTCCTCCAGTGCCTCCTTTCGGAGATTGCACCAGCGACGGTCTGGCGTGCTTCACCGGGTGATTATCGCCTGAGCGCAGTGTACGGGCCCCGCGGTGTTTTCAGCGGGCGCTTGGTAACACGTTTATGCCACGTTTGTGCCACACAAGACATTCAAACCACGCCGCCACCCGCACAATGCAAGCCACCCGCCCCCCTTGGAAACCGCATGAAAGTCAACTCCATTCTCGACACCATCGGCCACACCCCCCATGTGCGCATTCAGCGCCTGTTTGGCACCAGTGCCCATGTCTGGATCAAATCTGAACGCAGCAACCCGGGCGGCTCCATCAAGGACCGCATTGCGTTGGCCATGGTCGAAGCGGCGGAACAATCGGGCGCATTGCAGCCCGGCGGCACCATCGTCGAGCCCACTTCGGGCAACACCGGTATCGGTTTGGCGATGGTGGCCGCCGTCAAAGGCTACAAGCTGGTGTTGGTTATGCCCGACAGCATGAGCCTCGAGCGCCGCCGCCTGATGCTGGCCTACGGCGCCCGTTTTGAGCTGACGCCCCGCGCAGAAGGGATGAAGGGCGCCATCGCCCGGGCCCAGGCCTTGGTGGCCAGCACCCCGGGTGCGTGGATGCCCCAGCAGTTTGAAAACCCAGCCAACATCGAGGTGCATGTGCGCACAACCGCACAGGAAATCCTGGCTGATTTTCCGACGGGCATCGACGCCCTCATCACAGGCGTGGGCACAGGCGGACACTTGACGGGTGTGGCCCGCGTGCTCAAGGCCAAGTTTCCGAATCTCCTAGTGTTCGCAGTCGAGCCTGCTGCTTCGCCTGTGATCTCGGGTGGTGCGCCTGCACCCCACCCCATTCAGGGCATTGGGGCCGGATTCATCCCCAAGAACCTCGACACGTCTTTGCTGAACGGCGTGATCCAGGTCGAGGCCGAAGCGGCCCGCGAGTACGCCCGCCGCTCGGCCTGCGAAGAAGGCATGTTGGTCGGCATCTCATCGGGTGCAACCCTGGCGGCCATCGCCCAAAAACTGCCCGACTTGCCCGCCGGGGCTACCGTGCTGGGCTTCAACTACGACACGGGCGAGCGTTATTTGTCGGTTGATGGCTTCCTGCCTGCCTGAGCGTCGGCAACCTGGCTTGGCCAATAAAGGGATATCTCCCTGAAATCCGCCCTGCCCTCCACATCGCTTCAGTTTTGCAACTCGGGCTCGTGCATCCAGGCCGCGTGTTTGGGAGCGCGTTTGGTTTGCGACCACTCGTTGAGCATGTCCCATTTGCACGCGTCGAGCTTGGCGTACATCTCGGGCGTGCCTACATCGGCGGCCAGTTCCAGGCGGTGGCCGTTGGGGTCAAAAAAGTAGATGCTCTTGAAGATGGTGTGGTTGGTCGGGCCCAGCACGTCCACGCCATTGGCTTGCAACCGGGCCTTGGCGTCTTCCAGGGCTTGCAGACTGTCGACCTTGAAGGCGATGTGTTGCACCCAGGCGGGGGTGTTGGTGTCGCGGCCCATCTCTGGGGAATTGGGCAGCTCAAAGAAAGCAAGCACATTGCCACCGCCCGCGTCCAAAAACACATGCATGTAAGGGTCGGGGGCCTTGGTCGAGGGCACTAGATCTTCAGCGATGGCCAGTACGAAATCCATGTTCAGATTTTTGACGTACCACTCAACGGTGGCTTTGGCGTCTTTGCAACGGTAAGCGGCATGGTGGATACGGTCGATTTTCATGAAGGTCTCCGATGACTATGGGTGGTGAATCGCGGCGAGAGGCCGCGCCTACAACGAGTGTGGTGTGAAGAAGCTCAGTCGGTTTGGCGGGCGGCTTGCAGCGCCTCGCGCAACACCTTCAAGTCGCCAATGTGGTTGGCCAGCAGCAGGATCAATCGGGCGTTGAGTGCTTCGCTTTGTTCGTCGCTCAGGCCGTTGTGCGCGTCGATCAGGTGTTCATAAAACTCGTCGCCAGGCGAGAAGTCGCGAAAGAAGCGGCGACCGGCTTCGTGGAAATTGGGCGCGGTGTTCAGGGCTGTGGGTGTGTTAGTGGGCATATCGGTTCTTTCGTCGGTTCAGGCATGTTCACCCACTCGCCCCAAGGCACGGATCATGGCCGCTTGCAGCTGGGCGTTGTCCAGGGTGCGCCAGCGCGCCAGCACATGCTGGTCGGGGCGCAGCAAGTACGTGGTGCCGGGTTGGGCGTCGTAGCGTTTGCCCACCAAGCCTTGTGCATCCACCCTCACCTTGAAGCCTGGCACCTGCAGAGACTTGCTGGACACGATCAAGCTGTCAACCGGCACTGCGCCTTGTTTCAGGGCTTGCAGCGTCATCAGCGTCTGGGCCTCGGGTGCAGCATCCACAAACAGCATGAGCTGAAAGCCTTTGCCCACCTGATCCAGCAGCCAGGCATCTTGACCATCCACCTGCACCGGTGCATCGTCCATCGGTGCGCCGGGCACCATATTGCCTTCAAACACGTCAGCATCGGGCGTGTTGAGCAGCGAGCCAGTCAAGAAAGAGGGTACCGACAGGCGGCCCGAGTTGACCAGCTTGCGTGCAAACGAGTGGTGCTTAGCCAGCGCCAGCACTTGGTTACGAAAAGTCTTGCTGGTGCGGCTCTTGGGCGTGATGAA
The DNA here is from genome assembly GCA_044361935.1 of Limnohabitans sp. Classification (GTDB taxonomy): domain Bacteria; phylum Pseudomonadota; class Gammaproteobacteria; order Burkholderiales; family Burkholderiaceae_C; genus Limnohabitans_A. The sequence goes on from JBIKHW010000006.1 coordinate 15,896, forward strand.
GTCGGTCGAGCGCGTCGAGTTCATGATGTTCTCGTCGGCCGCAAACTGGCGGTCCATCGCGTAGGTGTCGAGCAACTTCTCGCTGGCCTGGCCCTTGATCACCAAGCCCAGCTTCCACATCAAGTCGTCCGCATCCTGAAAACCCGAGTTGGCACCGCGCGCGCCAAAAGGTGAAACCTGGTGCGCCGCGTCGCCTGCGAACAGCACCCGGCCATGGCGGAAGTCGGTCATGCGGCGACACTGGAAGGTGTAGATACTGACCCACTCCAGCTCAAACGGCCGGTCGTCGCCCAGCATGGCCTTGAGGCGCGGGATGACTTTTTCGGGCTTCTTTTCTTCTTCGGGATCGGCGTCCCAGCCCAGCTGGAAGTCGATGCGCCAGACATTGTTGCTTTGCTTGTGCAGCAACACGCTCTGGTTGGGGTGAAAGGGCGGGTCAAACCAGAACCAGCGCTCGGCCGGGTAGTCGGCTTTCATGATCACGTCGGCGATCAAAAAGCGGTCTTGGAACACGCGGCCTTCGATGTCCAGGCCCAGATGGCGGCGTATGGGGCTGCGTGCGCCATCGGCCACCACCAGCCAATCGGCCTCGATGTCGAACGTGCCTTCGGGCGTTTCCACGATGAGTGTGGCGTGGTCTTCATGGCGCGTGACAGCGGTCACTTTGTGTTGCCAGCGGATGTCGGCCCCCAATTCGAGGGCGCGGGCAATCAGCATCTCCTCGACGTGGTACTGCTGCAGATTGATCATGCCGGGGCGCTTGTGGCCCGCATCAGGCACCAGGTTGAACTGGTAGACCTCGTCCTCTTCCAAGAAGGTGCGGCCAATGTTCCAGCTCACGCCCAAGCCACAAGCTTCGTTGGCAATGCCCAGACGGTCCAGAATTTCGAGCGAGCGCTTGGCGTAACAAACGGCCCGCGAGCCGACCGAGACGGTTTTGTCGTCGTCCAGCACCAGCACATCGAGGCCCTGCAAGCGGGCATCGATCGCAGCGGCCAAGCCAACCGGCCCTGCGCCAATCACGATCAGAGGTTTGCGCAATGGCGGCTTGACCATTAAGTCGGCAGGCGACTTGTAGGGATAAATCGGGTTGACGTAAGCACCCATGTGAAGAGCTCCAAATTGGTCAAAAAGCACCCTGCGGTGCCCAGGCTCTAATTTACCATTGATAAATCAATTTACCTAAACGTAATTTTAATGGCGTTCACAGTTGGGTCAACACTGACAAGCCGTCATGGGTCTCAAGGGTTTCCCCGAGACCGATATTCTTAGGCAACGAAGTATATTAAGCATATTTGCGAGCCCCATTGAGGATTCTTGAATGATCACGCACGAGGACAATCTGTTGCTGTGTCAGGTTGAAGGCCAGGCACCTGCAGGGCAGATGATGCGACAACACTGGATCCCGGTTTGCCTGTCAGAAGAAGTCAGCGAATGGCATGGCAACCCAGTCAAAGTCAAAACCCTGGGGAAAAAATTGGTGGTTTTTCGTTTTTCGGAGGGGCGCGTCGGCGTCGTTGACGAAAAATGCCCACACCGTGGTGCTTCTTTGCTTTTTGGGCGAAACGAAGAAAGGGCATGCGTTGCCCTCACCACGTTTGGAAAATGGACATTGAGGAAAATGACCTCGAAAAAGACCGTCAGGCCATGAAGGCGGGTAACTTCACAGGCATACATGGAATACCCAACCAAGACATGGCCATGTGGCTCACGATGGGCCCTGTCTTTGACAGAACCCAAGACCGTTTGGGCACCAGTGATTTGGCTAGACTGCGGAGTATCGCAAGCTGATGGTCCTGGCCGAGAAAGATTTTCAACAAAGCTCACCAGCCATGGGCACAGGCGATCAACACATCCCTGAATATGTCTGTTCTTTTCAAAAAGTGATTCCCACAACCACAGATTGACGGGAATATGAAACACATTACATATGAAATGACAACTCCATTAATCCTGAACTCGACACGGCTTATTCTGTGAGCAAATGATGAACACAAACAAACTCCAAATTTCGATCGCCATGGGCGATTACGACCGTAACCGTGCGCTTTACGACGGACGCGTGCAGATCGACGGTTGTGACCCTGTTTACATGCTCTTGAATCCTGAGGAGATGTTTTTTCGGGCTATGCGCAGCCGCGACTTTGACATCACAGAGTTGTCGTTTTCCAGCTATCTGGTCAAACACTCACGCGGAGAATGTCCTTACATTGCGGTGCCGGTTTTCCTGTCACGAGCGTTTCGACACACATCGATCTACGTGCGCAAGGACCGGATTCGACTAGCCTCAGATCTCAAAGGCAAGCGCATTGGCGTCCCTGAATACCAACTCACCGCCATTGTTTGGGCACGCTCCATTTTGCAAGATGACTATGGCATCAGCCCGGAAGATGTGACCTGGGTTCGCGGTGGTATCGATACCCCAGGCCGACCTGAAAAGATCAAGCTCGAATTGCCACCTGGCGTGAAAATAGAGAGCGCTCCTGAAGGTAAAACCATTTCCGATTTGCTCAACGAAGGTGAAATTGACGGCTTCATTGCGCCGCGTCCACCCAGTGGCGCGGCCATGCGCAACCCCAATGTGGGTTGGTTGTTCGATGACCCAACGGCAGTGGCCAAGGATTACTACCGCCGCACGGGTATTTTTCCGATCATGCACGTGGTCGGCATACGCAAGGAGTTGGCGCAACAACACCGCTGGTTACCGGGCGCGGTGTTCAAGGCCTTCAGCCAATCCAAACAGAAAGCGCTTGAGTTGCTGGAAGATACCTCAGCCACCAAAGTCACGTTGCCATTTGTTGAAGAGCAACTCAAAGCAGCGCGTGATACCTTGGGCCATGATTTCTGGTCCTACGGCGTGGAAGGCAACCGCAAAACATTGGATGCTTTCTTGCACCACCACCATGCTCAAGGCTTGTCCAGCAAACGAATGGCCATTGAGGAGTTGTTTGACCCCTCGACTTACGAGTCATACAGCATCTGAAGCTTCGGCATCAGCCAGCATCGATTGCGCCTCTGCCTTGACCAGATTTTCAATCATGGTCAGCAGAGTGCTTCGTAATTCGGCAATGGATGCGTCGCTGATGCCCTCGACGCTGATGCGATTGACCTCTTCTGCCAAAGGCACCAGATCTTTTTGAAGGGCCTGACCTGAACGGGTCAAAAACACGTGCATGTTTTTGGCGGTTGCCAGACAACTGGCGGCGCTCGAACAGGCCCATGCCTTCCATGGCCTTGACCGCACTGAAAGTCGTCGGCTCCATCACCCCGGCCAAATCGCTTAACTCTTTTTGTGTCAAACCGTCTTTGATCCAGAGGATGCGCGAAAACGTCCAATGGCCAAACGACACACCGTGAGCGCTTAACCTCAATTGCAGGGCGCGCAACTGTGCACGCCCCACATCCCGGATCAAATGGGCCAATCGATCATGGGGTACAGATTCACGCCAGCCTGATGACTTTAGACCAAGCGGCGCCGCGAAATGGCAAAGCGCCTTCACGGTCGAGTGTCAGATCAATCAGTTCGAATTTACGCATGATCTCGGAATGCAGGTAGTCGTTCCTGAGAACCCCCCGGAACCCCCATGAATGCTGGCTTTCAGGGTCATTCCCCATGTTCAAAACTCCCAAATTGATATTCAATAGAGACTGTTTTCTTGGAATTCTTGTGACCCATATGTCCATCACCGCTGATATCTTTCGTAACCGCCGCCTCGATCGAAGGATCGACCTGCGTCATACACTGGCCGTTTTGGCCAACCGCATGCCTTGGCAAGAAATCGCAGCCTCATTGACCTAGCTCTTTTCCCGCCAAGTGCGCGCTGGCAAGAAGATCAAAGACTTGGACTTGTTGGGTGCAACCGAAATGATTGCCGGTGCTAGCGTCTACTAAGCCGGTCGCCTACACTTGCCCACCCGTTTGATGGTCTCACTGCTTTACCTGTTTGTATTGGCCATTGTGCTGCCCCTAAAATAAAACACCATGAACACCTCCAATACAAGCATCCACTGGACGGATGATTTTCTTTTGGGCTTTGGCCCTATGGACGAAACCCATCAAGAGTTTGTCAACTGCATTGCTGCCATTCAAAACGCAGAGCCGAAAGATTGCCTGGTTTTGATGGATGAATTGCTGGAACACGCCACCACCCATTTCAAGCAAGAAGACGATTGGATGATGGCGACCGAATTTCCACCCCGGACTTGTCACATGGACGAGCATGCCGCCGTGCTGGCCTCCATCACGGGCGTGCGCGCGTTGGCCCTCCAAGGCGGAACCGAAAAATGCCTGCACTTAGCCAATGAGTTGGCACGCTGGTTCCCATCGCACGCAGATCACCTGGATTCGGCTTTGTCGCACTGGATGTGCAAAATCAAATACAACGCCAAACCACTGGTTTTCAAACGTTCCGTCGCCCAAATCACCTCTTGAAAGGGGTTCAAGCCTGCTGAAACCAGCGTCTTAGATACGCCCGGTATTGACTGCATTGGCCGATTACTTATGTCACACAATCCCTCGTTTTTACTGGCTGGCGTCATGGGATGGCCCGTGATGCACTCACGCTCACCGCTGATGCACAACCACTGGATGCAGCAACACCAAATGGCCGGGGCGTATGTTCCTTTGTCCGTTGCACCAGAAGGTTTAGCGGCTGCATTGCATTCCCTCAAACCCTTGGGTTTTGCTGGCTGCAACCTCACCATCCCCCACAAACAAACCGCCATGCTGATCGTCGATGTTGTCGACGATGCGGCCCAACGCATAGGCGCGATCAGCTGTGTCACCGTTCGACCAGATGGTTCATTGGCTGGGAGCAACAACGATGCTGCAGGCTTCATTCGGAACCTCAAAGAGGCCCAGCCTGACTGGCGCGCTGACAAAGGCCCGGTGGTCGTGATCGGCGCAGGTGGCGGCTCCAGGGCCGTGTGCTATGGACTCATGCAAGAAGGCGCACGTGAGATCCGCTTGGTCAATAGGCACTTTGAGCGGGCTGAGCATTTGGCCAACGACTTCGGCGGAAGCATCACCGCCTACCCCTGGTCACAGCGGCAAGAACTTTTGGCCGATGCCGCACTGGTCGTGAATACCACCAGCCAAGGTATGGTTGGTCAGACTGCCCTGGACGTCCAACTCCATGATCTGCCCGTGTCCGCTTTGGTCGCCGACATTGTTTACATTCCGCTTGAGACCCCATTTTTGGCCGAAGCCAGACTGCGGGGCAATACCACTGTCAATGGGCTGGGCATGTTGCTGCACCAAGGTCCTCTGGCCTGGAAAGCTTGGTGTGACATGGAGCCCGCCGTCACACCCGCTTTGCGCAGCTTGCTGGAAAAAAGCATCACTTCAGCTTTGCCTTGAAGTGATCCCACGCCCGCTTAAACAAAGTTTCATTCCAAAGCTTCTCGCGGCACATGGCCAGTTCATGGTCATTGAACACGTAAGGCTCACCAATTTGCATGGCCATGTACTGGCGATACGCGTTCTCTTCCATGTAGTTGGCCAATACAAAAGCCTCCACAATGTTCGGCCCCACCGTCACGGCACCATGGGCTTTCATCATGGCGGCTGAGCGGTCGCCCAAAGTGGCCGCCAGACGGTCGGCCATCACCTTGTTATTGATAGAGTTGGGCGAGTCCAAAACCGGCATGGGATAGACCAAAGAACCTTGGGCATATACCGGCATGTAGGGTTTTCCAGCCATGCTCAAGAAGGTGGACCATTTAGGGTGCGCATGCACCACCGCTTTCACATCTGGCCTTGCACGGTAAATGCCGGCATGCAAATGGAATTCGAGTGGCGGCTTGAACTGACCGCCATCCACCACCTGACCTTCCATGTCAATCGTACAAATGTCATCCACTGTCAAACAACTGCGCTGACATGAGCCTGCATTGATGAGCATGTGACCATTGTCCAACAGGATGCTGGCATGTCCGTTGTAGTCGATGATGTCTGATTGCTCCAGCATGCGGATGCAATCGACGAGTTGTTGCTTGAGTGCCTGATTCATATCACCACCTTTGTCATCATGCTATTGGGGGAAATTTTTCGGGGTTGAACTGCTGGTGTGCAATGCCCTGCTGGAAAGTGTACAGGGCCATCTGCTCTAAGATGGCTCGGTTTTTCCTCTACGCCAAATGCAAAAGTGTCACCGTCAAATATGTCAAAGCACCTGCTGTGACTTTATTCGGCACACAAAGCTGCTTGATGTTCGCCTCTTGAATCATGGATTACATCGCCACAAGTTGTGGGAGAACCATGCCCCGGTGACCGTGGTGAATCTGCCCGGTTTTTTAGGCCCGCAAAAAAAATTTTTGAAGTAGTCATTGTTGATTGTCCACAAGCCACCGCGCCCAACGACTGGATTTCAAGCTCCAAAAGCGCATAAGCAAGTTGACGGCTCAAACCAGACACCGCGCGGTGCGCAGTGGTAGTGAACATACGGTCAAAGCTCGACCGTTTTGAGTTTTTGCTTCCACAACTGCCAAGGTCGATCAATTTGCAGATCGTTGATTTCCGAAGAATTGAAGGCCTCATCGTCGGTCAGGAAGGTCACTTCACCCAGCATCATCGCCTGGGCTTGCAAGCGCGCATTGGACTCCGTGTAAATGGCACGGAACACCGCCTGCGGCAATGATTTACCTACGGTCACGCTGCCGTGCCCACGCATCAAGGCCACGGCACTTCGACCCAAGGTCGCTGCCAAAGACTCACCCAAAGCTTGGTTGCGAATCAACATGTCACTCGATTCACCTGCCGCATTGCGGATCTCAAAAACGGGGGTGACGCTGCCCAAAAAACCACTCATGTGACAAATCGGACGCAAGCGAGCACCCGTTACACCAAAAGGAATGATGGCTGGCGAATGGCTATGGATCACCGCCATCACATCAGGCCGCGCTTTGTAAACCGCACTGTGAATGAAGCGCTCCAAGTATGACTTGCGGTCTTGTGCGTCGTGCACATTGCCGTCCAAATCGCACTCCAAAATGTCTTCTGCCTGAACCATGGACGGGGGCAAGCTGCGCGAAATCAGAAAGCGGTCAGGGCGGCTTTCATGACGAACCGACACATGTCCGAAACCATCAAATACACCTTCGTTCACCAAGATATGGTTGGCACTCACCAGGTCGTCGAGCAAGCCCTTCGAGACATTCAACATTGTGTTCACTTTCATTTAAAACTGTCATTTCACAAAGAAAAGTTGCGTCCAAAGCTTGTGCCTTTTTTCTGCTTCACCCACCACGAGGCTGACGTCGCTCATCATCAATTTGAATTCATTCAAACTGGATTTGACCTTCCTGTTGGCGAGTAGCCGACCCAAACTTTTGAAAAGCGCTTGCGCATAACGAGTGATCAGGATCTCCTCTCCAGGGCACAGTACCTACCGATAAGCAACCATTTGCCATCAATCCTTAGCCAGCGCTGTGGCGGTGCAGTTACAGCTTCAACGCTTTGTGTGAATGGATCTCCTTGGCACTCATGACTGCATTCTTTTGGGTTTCAATAAATCGAATCATTTGTTCCTTTATTGAGAACAAAGATCCGTATAAAGGGACAAGTTCAATTAAGCTTGAACTCCCTCATGTAGTCAACACGTTTGGTTTCGGGTTTTCCCTTGTATGAATTTGCATTTTTTGAAATCCACCTTGCTTGACTCTCCCCAAAACGAACAGTTCACCAGATTCTTTTATAAAGAACGATGTTCTTTAAAATGGAACCTGAGTATGATTCGGTAAAGAATTTTCTACTTGTTTTATGGAACCCAAAATTTCTCAAAGTCCCCGCCTGTCTTCCGTGACGGCGGCTGTGCGTGTTTTGAAGTGCTTTTCAGAGGTTGAGACTGAAATTGGGATCAGCAGCCTAGCCAAACGGCTTGATTTGGCCAAAAGTACAGTTCACCGCTTGGCCACCACACTGACCAGCGAAGGCTTGCTGGAGCAAAGCCCGGAATCAGGAAAATACCGGCTCGGCATCAACTTGTTCGTGATGGGCGCATTGGTACGACGACGTCTTGATGTGTCGAACATGGCGCAGCCATTTTTGACTCTTTTGCGAGAACGAACGGGAGAGACTGTGCTCTTGGCTGTCATGACTGACACCAACATCATTTACCTCTATAACCTTGAAAGTCGTCAAGCGATTCGCATGAGAAGTTACATAGGCACCATCAAGCCTGCCATCTTTACCTGCGAAGGCAGGGCTATCGTGGCGTTTTCGGGTGAGGTTGTCATTGGCAAGATTTTGTCTGAACCCTTGGTTGCGCGCACGCCCGCCACAGAAACAGATCCGGTGAAACTTTCAAAAATGCTGGAAGCCGTACGGCAAAACGGTTTTGCCATCGACGACGAGGAATCTGAGCAGGGCATGCGCGGCATCGGTGCACCGATCCGGGACATTTCAGGCAAGGTGATTGCCTCCATTGGCATAGGAGGTCCCAGTCAGCGCTTGACGCTCAAAAAATTACGCAGCTTGTCAACCGAACTGATCAACACCGCCAACGCTATTTCCACGCAATTGGGTTATCGCCCCTGAGGGCTTTTTTGCACCACGGCCAACGCTCAAACTTATGTCTACCTCTTTTGTTCGCGTCCATATTTCAGGCAGTGACCGGTCCTTCTCTTGCCAACCCGGGGACACCATTTTGCGAGCGGCTTTGCGTGAAGGCTTGGCTTTCCCCTACGAATGCAATGTGGGTTCATGTGGCAATTGCAAATTTGAATTGCTCGAAGGTGAGGTCAAATCTTCTTGGGTGGATGCACCGGGTCTGAGCGAAAAGGACAAACTCAAAAACAAATGGTTAGGTTGTCAGACGCATGCACTTTGCGATTTACAAATCAAACTGCGCACTTCAGACAAGTACAAACCCGTGCACACACCCTTGAAAACCGAGGCTTGGCTCAAAGGTTCACGCACCATCACCCACGACCTGTCCGAGTTCCGTTTTGAGTTGGCCCATCCCATGACCTTTTCTTCCGGGCAATACGCTCTGCTTCAGATGGCAGGCATTGAAGGACCGCGTGCCTACTCCATGAGCTCGCAAGGCGGCAACGCGAATTACATCGACTTCCAGGTGCGCCGCACGCCCGATGGTGCGGGCTCTTCAGCGCTCTTCAACTTGCCTTTGGGTAAGCGCGTAGAGATCGATGGCCCCTATGGAATGGCCTACCTCAGAGAAGATGCACCACGCGATATTTTGTGCATTGCTGGCGGCTCGGGCTTGGCGCCCATGGTGTCTGTCGCGCGCGGTGCATTGAACAGCCCCACATTGATTAACCAACGCCTGCATTTTGTCTATGGTGCGCGCACCACTCGGGACGTCTGTGGCCTTGACATGCTGGAAACACTGGATGCGTGGTCTGCAAGAGGCCAATACCAAGCCGTTATTTCCGGTGCCACTGCGGATGAACCTCTGCAAGCGGGTCAATTGCAAGGGTTTGTGCACGATGCCGTCAATGACATTTGGGGAGAGCGATTGGGGGAAATGGAGATTTATTTTGCGGGCCCACCCCTGATGGCGCAATCCTTGATCAAGGTGTTGGTCGACCGCAAGGTGCCCATGGACCAAGTGCACTTTGACCAGTTTTATTGATCATTGGAATCCCCTTTTATCTGTCTGATACGTTTTCCCATGAATTCACAAGACCTCCATCTGCCCAATATTCAATCTGTGCAGGTCATCCATACGGGTAAGACCACAGCCAAGGGTGATGCCTTCCATACAAAGAATTTCCTTTTTCACAAACACCTGACGTGCCGAACACCTGCGAACATCAGGATCTGCTTTTATGAGTGATCTGCACAATGACCGGAGGATCCCCGTTTATTTACTCACCGGGTATTTGGGCAGTGGCAAAACCAGCTTGCTGAAGTCTTGGATGCGCTCACCCCTTCTACAAGATGCTGCGTTGGTGATCAATGAGTTGGGCGAAGTGGGTTTGGACCATCAATTGCTGAGCAGTGCCAGCGAAAGTTCTGCGGCCTTGATCGCCAATGCCTGTGTTTGCTGCACCGGTTTGCCTGGCTTGGAACAATCGCTTGAAGATTTGTTTTGGGCGCGTCTGGAGCGACGTATTCCTCGCTTTCCAAACTTGATCATCGAGACCACAGGTTTAGCAGAACCCGGACCTGTCAGTCAGGTTTTGCTGAGCAACGAGTTACTTCAGGAACGTTATCGGCTGGCAGGCGTGATCACCTGTTTGAGTGCAGCCACTGCAGACCAAGTTCTTGAGCACCATGCAGAGGCACGCGCACAAATCAAAGGCGCGGACTTGCTGGTGATCACGAAAACCGACACGGTCAGTTCTGAGGCGCTGCATGCATTGACCTTGAAAATTGAGCACCAGCTGATGCATTGGGCTGGCCAGGAGGCACTTCGCACACAAGTGGCCATATCTGCCCATGCCAATTTCAGTGCCGATCAGATGCTGGAAGCTTTGGGCAAAGCGACGCCAGAGGCGTTACAACATGAATATGAACATGAACATGAACATGTTCATAAGCAAGTTCACTCACACTCGGCAGAAGCCTATTTTTGGCCCATGACCGAAGCCTTGACGCCTGACGTTTTGCCATCACGCATCGCTGATTTGCAACTGTGTCTTGGTGATCGATTGTTGCGTGTGAAGGGGAGGATTGACACCAGCGAAGGTCCGCGCTTGGTGCAGCTGGCGCCGTTTGAGCCCTTGCCCAGCATCACGGAAGATGACTTGTCCAGTCAGACACGGGAGCCCAAAGGACTGACCTTGATCGTTGCGCTGCCCTTGAGTGCTGAGCAACAGGAACGACTGCAGCAATTGTTGCAGTCCTGAGATCGCCCGAAAAAAAAGCCAGGTCAGAAAACATGGCTCACACCCGCTGCGGGTCAACCGCCCCTTATTGCCAAGGGTCAATGGTCATATGAATCGCATCGGGTGCGCCTTCGCCCACCAACGTGCGCAATGCGTATTCGGTCTGGTCCAAGCCAAACGTGTGAGTGCTCATTTCTTTGACGTTGTGACGGTTGCCCGCAATCAGTTGCAAAGCCAACTCAACCGACTCGTAGCTGTGACCCCGCATGCCTTTGACCGTCAGGAACTTGGCAATGATCATGTCGCTGTCAAACATGGGCACTTTTTGACGCTTGATCCCACCCAAAATGACTGTCCCTTTTTTGCGTGCCAATTGCAACGCACTGACCACAGAGGCGGTCCCCCCAGAAGCGCAGTCGACGACCAAATCTGCCATTTGGCCGCCAGTGATGTCCGCCACGGTTTCCAGCAGATCCTGCTCGCCAATCGCAACGGTGTGGTTTGCACCCAAACGCTTGGCCAAAGCCAATCTTTTGAGGTCGGTGGGGTTGTTCAACCCGGTCACGATGATGTTGGCCACACCCGCTTCACGGGCCGCAACGACACAAGACAGGCCTTGTTGACCTGGGCCTTGGATAAGTACGGTTTGACCAGGACCAGC
>JBIKHW010000149.1:0-7848 GCA_044361935.1 Limnohabitans sp.
TGACCCGCGAGCACATCGTGCCCGTGAGCCAAAAAGGCCCGGACCACTGGATGAACGTGGTCACCGCTTGCCGCTCGTGCAACCACCGCAAAAGCAGCCGCACCCCAGAGCAAGCCAACATGCCTTTGTTGTACGCGCCCTATGTGCCCAGCCTGTGGGAAGACTTCATCTTGCGCAACCGCCGCATCCTGAGCGACCAGATGGCGTTTTTGATGGCACATGTGCCCAAGAGCTCGCGTTTGATGGCCTGAATGGGTGGCTAGGCGAGGCGGCTTGCGTAGATCAGTAAAGCGTCGCATCATCACTTCCTGAAAACAAAAGGACCCACACCGGCATGCTTTCAAGGCATGGGTCGGTTGATGGGGCCATCAGGGAGACCCGCCATGCCTCACTCACACTTGGCCTTGCGCCAGCAGCTTGCCACCACCCCAGGCCTGAGCCGACGCGCCAGTTTGTCGGCGCTGCTCCTGTCGCCTTGGCTGATCCCTGGCGTTGGCGCTCAGGCCTTGACGCCTTTGGACTCAGGCGGGCACGGCGGCGTTCAGCTGGCCCTGCCCTGGCCCCCTGGCCGATCTCCGCAAGGTTTTTGGGTCAGCGAAAAATTCGACGGTGTCAGGGCTGTTTGGGATGGACGCGTTTTGCGTTTTCGCAGTGGCCGTTTGATCGCAGCCCCGGCCTGGTTTTTGTCGGCATTGCCTCGGGTGGCGCTCGACGGCGAGTTGTGGATGGCCCGGGGGGCGTTTGACCGGCTGTCTGGCGCAGTGCGGCAAGCCGAGCCCGATGACGAGGCCTGGCGGGCGGTGAAGTACCTGGTGTTTGACGCGCCAGGCCACGCCTCACCGTTCGCACAGCGGGTGGCATTTGTGCAGTCGACCTTGGCTCAGGCGCAGCAGCCTTGGCTGATGCCGGTCGCGCAGCGTGAGGTGAATGACGCCCGTGCTTTGCAGGCTTGGTTGCAGGAGACGGTGCGCCAAGGTGGCGAGGGGCTGATGCTGCACCGCGCCGATGCCCTGTGGCAGCCGGGTCGCAGCGATGCACTGTTCAAACTCAAACCCGAGTTGGACGAGGAGGGTTTGGTGGTGGGCCACCAACCCGGCAAGGGGCGTTTGGTGGGCATGACCGGGGCTTTGCTGGTGCAAATGCCGTCGGGCCAGCGCTTTGCCTTGGGCTCGGGCCTGAGCGATGCCCAGCGCCGCAACCCGCCGCCCGTGGGGGCCTGGGTCACTTACCGCTACCGCGATCGCACGCCCTCGGGCTTGCCGCGTTTTGCGTCTTTTTTGCGGGTGCGCGAGGCGGAGTGAAAATAAAAAAAGGCCCCTTTCGGGGCCATTTTTCGTTGCAGTATCAGATCGACGGCTTCTGGTGGTTCGACCACTAGGTGGGATGGCGGCGCTGGTCGGGCGATGTGGCAAAGCGAAGCGCCTCTGAGCCCGGCCAGCGCCGCCGTCCCGCCGTACCCGATTCAGGCGAACACGCCTGCAGTCTCCTGCATACGGGCCGACACTTCGCCCAGCTGGTGCAGGGTGTCACCAAAGGTCATGTCCAGCTGCGTCAATTTCTTGAAGTAGTGGCTGGCGATGTACTCGTCGGTGACGGCAATGCCGCCGTGCAGCTGCACCGCCTGCTGGCCGATGAAACGCATGGACACGCCCAGCTGGTACTTGGCGCGGGCCAAGGCGCGGCGGCGCTCATCAGCCGGGGCGTGCAGTTTCAGGCTGGCGTAGTAGCTCATCGAGCGGCCCAACTCCAGCTGCATCTTCATGTCGGCCACGCGGTGACGCAGGGCCTGAAAGCTGGCGATGTTCACACCGAACTGTTTGCGCGTGTTCATGTAGTCCACGGTGATGGCCAGGGTTTTGTCCATCACGCCCACGGCTTCGGCGCAAGTGCAGGCGATGCCGATGTCCACAGCCTCTTCCAAAGCGGCCAGGCCGTTCAGAGTGATCAGTTGGGCAGCGGCCTTGTTCAACACCACTTCAGCGGCGCGTGAGCCGTCTTGTGTGCCGTAGGCCTGGGTGCTCACGCCGTTGGCGCTGCGCTCGACCAAAAACAAAGCGATTTGGCCGTTCACGGTGGCAGGCACCACAAAAGCGTCGGCCTGGTCGCCCAAGGCCACCACGCTCTTGGTGCCGCTCACGGTCCATGCGCCGCCTGATTCGCTGGCCTGGGCGGCGCAGCGGTTCAATTGGTAACGGGCACCGCGCTCTTGCTGGGCCAACACGACGATGGCTTCGCCTGCGGCCATGCGGGGCAGCCAAGCGGCTTGCAATGCTGCAGGGGCGTGGGTTTGCAGTGTGGCGCTGCAGATCAGGGTTTGGGTCAGGGGCTCGAGCACGATGCCGCGGCCGAGTTCCTCCATGGTGACCATGGCCTCGGTCGGGCCCATGCCCATGCCGCCGTGCTCTTCGCTCACGTACAGGCCCGTCAAGCCAAGCTCGGCCATTTCGCCGTAGGCAGCGCGATCGAAACCGCCCGCAGCGACGATGGCGCGGCGGCGGTCAAAGTCATAGCCCTTGTCCACCCATTTGCGCACCGCGTCGCGCAGTTGTTCTTGGTCGTCAGAAAAATCGAAATCCATGTGTGTCTCCTTAACCCAGAACTGTCTGAGCGACGATGTTGCGTTGCACTTCGTTGCTGCCGCCGTAAATGGTGGTCTTGCGCATGTTGAAGTAGTTGGCGGCCAGGGGCGCATTGGCCACCACACCACCAGGGAAGTTGCCTTGCCAGCCTGCGTCCATGGCCTCAAAGATGAAGGGCAGGGCGAAGGGGCCAGCGGCCTGCATCATCAGCTCGGTGTAGCGCTGCTGAATTTCGCTGCCCTTGATCTTCAGTAGACCGGCGATGTCGAGCGAGTTCTTGCCGGATTTTTCAGCCGACAGGACACGCAGCACCAGCATTTCGAGTGCGACGATGTCGACTTCGAGTTTGGCGATTTCGTCACGGAAGCGCAGGTCGTCGTACACGCCTTCGGCTTTGGCGATGCGCTTCAAGCGCTCGAGCTCGCGCTTGGCGCGGTTGACGTCGGCGATGTTGGTGCGCTCATGGGCCAGCAGGTGCTTGGCGTAGTTCCAGCCCTTGTTTTCTTCGCCGATCAGGTTCTCGGCGGGCACTTCGACGTTGTCAAACCAAACTTCGTTGACCTCGCACTCACCGTCCAGCAGCTTGATGGGGCGCACGGTGATGCCGGGCGACTTCATGTCGATCAGCAAGAAGGAAATGCCAGTCTGGGGCTTGCCTTCGTTGCTGGTGCGCACCAGGCAGAAGATCCACTCGCCGTATTGGCCCAAGGTGGTCCAGGTTTTTTGGCCGTTCACGATGTATTTGTCACCCACACGCTCGGCGCGGGTTTTGAGGGACGCCAAGTCAGATCCGGAACCGGGTTCGCTGTAGCCTTGGCTCCACCAGACTTCGCCGCTGGCGATGCCGGGCAAAAAGCGTTGCTGTTGTTCAGCATTGCCGAAAGCCATGATCACCGGGGCCACCATCACGGGGCCAAAAGGCACGACGCGTGGGGCGCCAGCCAGGGCGCATTCTTCTTCGAACAGGTGTTTTTGCACGGCGGTCCAGCCGGGGCCGCCAAACTGCGTGGGCCAACCCCAGCCCAGCCAGCCTTTTTTGCCCAAAATTTTGGCCCAACGCTGCATGTCCTCACGCGTCAGGCGCATGGCACTGTGCACTTTTTGTGAAATGTCGGCGGGCAAGTTGTCCTTGACCCAGGTGCGAATTTCGTCGCGGAACGCGAGTTCGTCGGGGGTGAATGCCAAATCCATGGGGAAATCTCTCCGTTGGGGGTGGGTATTTTTGAGTGCAGTTCAAGCAAAATCAAACGACCGTGCTTTTTATCATGCGCAGACCGATTCAGCTTGTCTTTGGTGCGACAAAAGCCAAGAGACTTTAAGTGAGCAGGGATAATCCGCCCCTTCATGAGAAACATCGTCATTCTGATTTCGGGCTCGGGCTCCAACATGGCCGCCATCGTGCGTGCCGCTGAGCAGGGCCGCTGGGCCGAACGTTTGAACGCCCGGGTGGCCGCCGTGCTGAGCAACCGGGCCGATGCCCAAGGCTTGGCCCTCTCCCGAGACCACGGCATCGCGACCCTGGTGCTGGACCACAAGGCCTTTGCCAGCCGCGAAGCCTTTGACGCCGCCCTGATGGCCGAAATCGACCGTTATGCGCCCGCTTTGGTGGTGTTGGCGGGCTTTATGCGCATCCTGACGCCTGGTTTCGTGGGGCATTACGCCGGGCGTTTGCTCAACATCCACCCGTCCTTATTGCCCGCTTTCCCGGGGCTGAACACGCACCAGCGTGCGATCGATGCCGGCTGTCGCTTTGCCGGGGCCACGGTGCACCAGGTCACGGCGGAGCTGGACCATGGACACATACTGGCGCAGGCCGTGGTGCCGGTGCTGCCCCATGACAACGCCGAGTCACTGGCAGCGCGGGTGCTCACACAAGAGCATTTGATCTATCCGCAGGCGGTCGCTGAGTTTTTGGCTCAATCGCCGATGCGTTCAAATCGCGGTTGAACTTTTCCGTTGAATTCGGCCACATCGGCAAACATGGCGGCGGGCCTCACCCACAGGCCTTGCTCACCATAAAGGGCCTGGTACAGCGTCATGGGTTGCAGGTCTTCGCTGTGGCGCACGGTGCCCAGCACACGGTATTGACCACCTTTGTAATGGCGGTACAGGCCTTTGGGCGTTTCGATCATGGGTGGCAGTGGTTCTGACATGTCTTTCCTGTGATGCGTGTCTGACCAGGGGTCTGGGATGGGACAATGCAGCCCTATGCATCCAAAAGCCCTTTTAGACGCCTGTGCCGATCTGGTCAGGCTGGTCCTCCAATTTGAACATCCCGCCGACGCCGTCGTGTCGCGCTATTTCCGCGAACACCGCGCTTTGGGCCCCCGCGAACGCGCCACCCTGGCCGAAACCGCTTTTGCTGTGCTGCGCAAAAAGCTGCTGTTTGAGCAGTTGGCCCGCTCGGGCTCGGGCGCCAAAGAGCGCAAGCTGGCGATTTTGGGCTTTTTTGGTCCGCGCGATTTTTTGGCCTCTGCACTGAACGACACCGAGAAAAAATGGCTCGCGACCTGCGACGCCATTCCGGCCGATGCCCTGATGGCCCCGCACCGCCACAACCTGCCCGAGTGGATGGCGCAAGCCCTGCAAGCCCAGTTGGGTGAAGATTTCTGGGCCTTGGCCGAACACCTGCAACAGCCCGGCACCTTGGACCTGCGTGTGAACATGCTCAACGCCAAACGCAGCGACATCCAAAAAGAGTTAACTCAAGCAGGCATCGCCTCTGAGGCCACACCTTATTCGCCTTGGGGTTTGCGCCTGCAAGGCAAACCCGCTTTGCAAAAGACCGACGCCTTCACCCGGGGTGCGATCGAGGTGCAAGACGAAGGCTCGCAGCTGCTGGCCTTGCTGGTCGACGCCCACCGGGGCGAGATGGTGGTGGACTTTTGTGCGGGCGCTGGCGGTAAAACGCTGGCGCTGGGCGCGGCCATGCGCAGCACGGGCCGTTTGTACGCGTTTGACGTCTCGGGCCATCGCCTGGATGCCCTCAAGCCCCGCATGGCCCGCAGCGGCTTGTCGAATGTGCACCCCGCGGCCATTGCGCACGAGCGCGACGACCGTGTGAAACGCCTGTCGGGCAAGATCGACCGCGTGCTGGTTGATGCGCCTTGCTCAGGCCTGGGCACTTTGCGGCGCAACCCCGACTTGAAATGGCGTCAAAAGCCCCAAGCTGTGCAGGAGTTGACCGAAAAGCAGCAAGCCATCCTGCAAAGCGCCTCGCGCATGGTCAAGTCGGGCGGCCGTTTGGTGTATGCCACCTGCAGCGTCTTGCCCGAAGAAAACGAGTTGATCGCGCAAGCCTTCAGCGCCGCCAACCCGGACTTTATCCCCCTGAACGTGGCCCAAGAGCTCGACAGGCTCAAAGTGCCCAATGCAGCCAGTTTGTGCTCACCGGCCCCATCGGGCGATGTCCATCCCGATGCCTCGCCAGCTGGCTCATTCCTGAGGCTGTGGCCCCATCGCCATGCCACGGATGGTTTTTTTGCCGCAGCCTGGGTTAAAAAGTAATACTTTAAAACCCTGATCGGCCGAAATCGGTCGAGGTCGGACGAAAACGCTGTCCTTTTTGGTGCAGCAAACTTAAAATTGATCGATTGCCTGAATTCAGGCGCCTGTAGAAAGACAGACTCATGTTTTTGCCTGATTGGGCTTTTTTGGATGCAGTGGTTCACTGGATGGGCAACGGCCTGTTCGATCTGGCTTGGTGGCAGATGGTGTTGATCACTTTGGGCCTGACCCACATTACCATTGCCAGCGTCACTATTTTCTTGCACCGTCACCAGGCCCACCGCGCTTTGGACCTGCACGCCATTCCTTCGCACTTTTTCCGTTTCTGGCTGTGGTTGACCACCGGCCAAGTGACCAAAGAGTGGGCGGCCATTCACCGCAAGCACCACGCCAAGTGCGAGCAAGCCGAAGACCCCCACAGCCCCCATGTGCATGGCATCAAAACCGTTTTGTTCACGGGCGCTGAGCTTTACCGCAAAGAGTCCAAAAACCTCGACACCATCAAGCGTTTTGGTCACGGCACGCCCGACGACTGGATCGAGCGCAATCTGTACACCCGCTTTTCCTGGCAAGGCGTGGCCCTGATGCTGATCATCGACGTGGCGCTGTTTGGTTTCATTGGCCTGACCGTCTGGGCGGTGCAAATGGCTTGGATCCCGATAACGGCGGCCGGCATCATCAACGGCGCTGCCCATTACTGGGGCTACCGCAACTTCGAGGCGCACGACGCCAGCACCAACATCTCCCCTTGGGGCATCCTGATCGGTGGTGAAGAGTTGCACAACAACCACCACACCTACCCCACATCGGCCAAGTTGTCGGTCAAGCCTTACGAGTTCGACATCGGCTGGTTGTACATCCGCGTGCTCGAAACTTTGGGCATGGCCACCGTCAAAAAGACACCCCCCCGCCTGGCTTATGGCGACATCCGCCCGGTGGCCGACGAGAAGACCCTGGAAGCCCTGATCGCCAACCGTTACGAAGTGATGGCAGGCTATGCACGCAACGTGAAAGCCGTGATGCAGCAAGAGGCTGACAAGCTCAAGCTGGACGCCAGCGTCTTGCAAGCGGCCCAACGTTGGTTGCACCGCGACGCGGCCAAGGTGCCAGTCGCTGCGCAAGCCCAACTCAAACAAGCCCGCGATGCGAGCCCGGTGCTCGACAAAATGGTGCAAATGCGCGAAGAGCTGAGCCAGATCTGGCTCAACACTTCCCATTCCCGCGAGCAATTGGCCGCCGACCTGCAGGCCTGGTGCCGCCGGGCCGAAGAAAGTGGCATCGCCGCTTTGCGTGACTTCTCGGTCAAGTTGCGTGCTGTCCGGCAGACAGCTTAGGGCGTTGAAATCACTATGACAAAGGACCTTCGGGTCCTTTTTTAATGGGTGGAGATCAAGCCACCCTAGGCTTGTTCCGAGCTCCAACCCGCTGCCCCTTAAGGCTTGTGGGGTGAGTGGATCCCGGATCGTTGTCCGGGATGACAAATTTCTTGAGCTTGCCAACCCGCGCTTGACTTCCAGGGCTCGTCACCCCGGGCTTGACCCGGGGTCCATTTCCATGGATCTGAAAGTCGTATCAAACAACAAAAAACCCGCCAGAGGCGGGTTTTATGCAAGATGCTCAGGCCGAATTACTTCAGCTTGATTTCCTTGTATTCAACGTGCTTGCGAGCTTTCGGGTCGAACTTCATGATCGACATTTTCTCGGGCATGGTTTTCTTGTTTTTGCTGGTCGTGTAGAAGTGACCAGTGCCAGCTGTGGATTC
>JBIKHW010000150.1:0-7843 GCA_044361935.1 Limnohabitans sp.
CATCAGCAATGGCCAAGGCCAGATGGAACTGCGCGAAGTGGACATGCCTGTGCCCGGTGCGGGCCAAGTGCTGGTCAAGCTGCACGCGGCTTCTCTGAACCGGGGTGAATTGATCATTGGCCACGGCCTGCACGGCAAAGGCGGCAGCAAGCCCGCGGGCATGGAGGGCGCGGGACAAATCGTTCAACTGGGCAGCGAGACCGGAGCCTGGCAGGTGGGCGATCGTGTCATGGGCCGCTGCCCAGGTGCTTTTTCCGAATACGCCCTGATGGATGTGCGCGAAATCATGCGCGTGCCGGACAACTTGACCCTGGAGCAAGCCGCATCGATTCCGCTCACATTTTTGGTGACCTATGACCTCTTGGTCTTGCAAGGCCACTTGAAAGCCGATCAATGGCTGCTGATCAACGGCGTGTCTTCGGGTGTGGGCGTGGCCAGCTTGCAAATGGCCAAGGTCCTGGGCGCCAAAGTGATCGGCACTTCAGGCTCGCAGGCCAAGCTCGATCAATTGAAGCCCCTTGGGTTGGATGTGGGTTTGTGCACCCGCGCTGCCGATTTTCACCAAGCCGTGTTGCAAGCCACCGATCAAAAAGGGGCCAACTTGGTGGTCAACACAGTTGGCGGCAGTGTCTTTGCTGAAAGCATGCGCTGCATGGCTTTTCAGGGACGTTTGGGTTTTGTGGGCTATGTGGACAACACCCTCAACGCCACGATTGACCTGGAAGCCTTGCACGCCAAGCGGCTGTGTCTGTATGGCGTGTCTAACAAAAATCGCACACCGGCCCAACGTGCCGATGGCATCGCGCAATTTGCCGCGCAAATCCTGCCGGCCTTTGCCGATGGGCGCATTCAGCCCTTGCTCGACCGGGTCTTTGATTTCGACCAACTGGACCAAGCCAAGGCCCACATGGAAAGCAACCAGCACACGGGCAAAATCGTGCTGCGCATTGCCAGTGCTGCTTGAGCCTCTTCCCCATCGACCGAGACTTTTTAAACAAAGGAGACAACACCATGAACAAAAGAAACCTGATTTCAGCTTTGGTCCTTTCTTGCTTCGGCCTGGGTGTGCAAGCCCAGGGCGCTGCCTATCCCAACAAACCCATTCGTCTGGTGGTGGGCTTTGCCCCCGGCGGCGCCGCCGACTATGTGGCCCGTGCCATCAGCGACGCGATGGGCAAAGCGATAGGCCAGAGCATCATTGTGGAAAACCGCGCAGGCGCAGGCTCCAGCATTGCGGCCGAAAACGTGGCCAAGGCCGCGCCCGATGGTTACAGCGTTCTGTTGGCCAGCCCCAGCAGCATCTCGGTCAACCCGGCCCTTAACCCCAAGCTGAACTACACCCCCAAAGACCTGGTGCCCATCACCAAGGTCACGACATCGCCCTTGGTGATTGCGGTCAACCCCAACATCGGCGTCAACTCTGTGCAAGACCTGATCGCGCGGGCCAAGCAAGCGCCCGGCAGGATCAACTACGCCACCTCGGGCAACGGCTCTGCGCCGCATTTGGGGGCGGCCTTGTTTACCCAATTGACCGGCGTGGACATGGTGCACATTCCGTTTCGCGGCGGTGCGCCTGCCATCCAGTCGGTGATCGCGGGCGACACCCAAGTGACCTTTGGCACCCCACCTTCGGTTTTGCCCATGATCCAAGCCGGTCGCTTGAAAGGCTTGGCCGTCAGCACACGCAACAGCACAGCCTTGGTCCCCGGTTTGCCGGGCATGCAAGAAGCCAAACTGCCTGAGTACGCGATCGAATTTTGGTATGGCTTGTTTGTGCCCGTGGGCACACCGCCAGCTGTGATGAAGCGCATTTTTGATGCTGCGCAATCGGCCTTGGCCCAGCCCTCTGTCAAAGCCGCATTGGCCCGCGAAGGCACCGATGTGTCGGTCTCCACCACGCCCGATCAATTCGCGGCGTTTCTGACCGAAGATGCCAAGTTCTGGGTCAATTTGGTCAAGAGCGCCGACGTGAAACTGGACTGAGCATCAAGGAGTTGCCATGGTTGAAAATGGATTTTTGAAAATCGAATCGATGCAATCGCGCTGCACCCCTGCAGAGTGGCAAGCACGGGTGGATTTGGCGGCTTGCTACAGGCTGGTGGCCCTCTACGGCATGTCCGACATGATGGCCAACCACATCTCGGCTCGGGTACCGGGCGAGGACGGTGCTTTTCTCATCAATGCCTATGGCATGATGTACGAGGAGATCACCGCGTCCAGCCTCATCAAAATCGACCACGATGGCAACATCCTGTCCAAACCCGACTTTGGCGACCTGAATTACGGCATCAACAAAGCCGGTTACGTGATCCACAGCGCTGTGCACGAAGCGCGACCCGAGGTGGACTGCGTCATCCACACGCACAGCTGGGCTTCCATGGCGGTGTCTTCGCTCGAATGCGGTTTGCTGCCCGTCACGCAAACGGCCATGCGCTTTCTCAAGATCGGTTACCACGACTACCAAGGCGTGGTGCTCGATTTGGCCGAACAAGCCTCGCTGGTGAAAGACCTGGGGCAGGGCGAAGCCCTGATCTTGCGCAACCACGGCGTCTTGACGGTGGGCCGCAGTGTGGGCGAAGCCTTCAACTGGATGCACCGCTTGGAGTTGTCGTGTCATGCCCAACTCGCGGCCATGGCCTGTAACACGCCTTTCGTCAAAGTGGCCCCCGAAGTGCTGGAAGAGACCTGGAACAACTACCAGCCCAGCACGCGCAGGCCTTATGGCCTCATGGAGTGGCCCGCCTTGATGCGCAAACTCGACCGCATGGACCCGAGTTACAAGACTTGAGGGCCGGTGTGAACCTCAAGTCTGCAGCGCCCTGTCGCATTCTGATGTCCGAGACCAGCATCGCCCTGCTGGGCGATGCGGTGGCACACGCCATGCAAGGCCAGGCCTATGAGTTGTTGGCGCTGAACAAGGCCGTGGTCGAGCAGCGCACCGACGCCGATGTGGCCTTCATTTCTCGTGAAGTCACCGGCACTTCGACCAAGCATGAAATCCACCCGGCCTTGCAGCAGGTCTATGACTTGCTGCGCCGCTCGTCTGGGCTGCGCTGGGTGCATATTCACTCAGCTGGTGTAGACCGCCAGATCTACCAAGATTTGCTGGCCAGGGGCGTGCAGTTGTCCACCTCTTCGGGTGCCAATGCCCAGGTGGTGGCGACGGTGGCGCTGGCTGGCTTGCTGGCATTGGCACGGCGCTTTCCGATGCTCATGGCCGAGCAGCAATCGCGCCAATGGATTCCCTTGATGGGGCCGCGCATGCCGCGCGACTTGCCAGGCCAGACCGCCACCATAGTGGGCTGGGGGCCGATTGGTCAGACGCTGGGCCGCTGGTTGCAATCGCTGGGTCTGCAGGTGGTGGCGGTGCGCCGGCGCGTGGATGCCGCTCCCCACGAGCCAACCGATGGGGTGCAGATGGTCAGCTTTGAGCAACTGCCTTCGGTGTGGCCACGCACTGACTGGCTCATTCTGGCCTGTCCCCTGACCGACAAAACCCGCCAGTTGGTGGATGCACGCTCCTTGGCGGCGCTGCCTGCAGGGGCGCACCTGATCAATGTAGCGCGGGGCGAAGTGGTCGACCAAGAGGCCTTGGTCTCAGCGCTGCAAAGCGGGCATTTGGGCGGTGCGTTTTTGGATGTCTTTGCGCACGAACCCTTGCCCGCCGATTCGCCTTTGTGGGCCATGCCCCATGTGATGGTCACGCCCCACGCTGCAGGCCATTCGGATGGCAACGAAAACAGGGTCGCTCAGATGTTTTTGGACAACCTGCGCAGCTGGGTCAGTGGCCAGCCACTGCGCAATGGGGTGCGTTGAGACGCAAGGTGCCGTGTCTCAGAACTGCCCCGGAAACACCCACAGCAGAGCGGCCGTCATGACGAGGTAACGGCCGAATTTGCCTATGGCCATGTACAGCGTGCAGGGCCAAAAAGGCAGCTTCAGCCAGCCTGCTACGGCGCACAAAGGGTCTCCCACGCCGGGCAGCCAACTGAGCAAACAGGCCTTGGGCCCGAGCTTTTCCAACCAGACCAGCGCCCGGTGGTGGTTGCCCGATGACCGCCAACGGTTCACCGCTTTGTTGGTGCCCCAGCCCATCCACCAGCTGAGCATGCCGCCCAAGGTGTTGCCCGCTGTAGCCACCAAAATCGCTGGCCAAAACAACTCGGGGTTGAGCTTGACCAGGCCAAACACGGCAGGCTCTGAGCCCATGGGCAGTAAGGTGGCCGAGATGAAGGCCACCACAAAAACGGTGCTCAGCCCGTGTTGCGGCAGGGCCAGCCATTGCAGTATGTCGTTGAGCCAAAGTTCCATGGAGGCAGTGTAGCGCTGGGACCTTTTGCCTAGCACACGAAGCTTTCATTTGCTGAAATATTAAGCAACTACAATCGTGTTTCCTTTTAAAGCACCCCCTACACGCACTTTTCCGATCATGCAGATTGGCCCTTATCTATTGCCGAACAACTTGTTTGTCGCCCCCATGGCGGGGGTGACGGACCGGCCGTTTCGCCAGCTGTGCAGGCAGTTTGGGGCGGGCTATGCCGTTAGCGAAATGGTGACTTCGCGGCCTGATTTGTGGACTTCGCTCAAGACCTCGCGCCGCGCCAACCACGACGGCGAGCCCGGCCCGATTGCGGTGCAAATTGCGGGCACCGAGGCGCAGATGATGGCCGATGCCACCCGCTACAACATCGACCGGGGCGCGCAAATCATCGACATTAACATGGGCTGCCCGGCCAAAAAAGTCTGCAACAAATGGGCCGGATCGGCCTTGATGCAAGACGAGTCGCTGGCGCTGGAGATCATCAGCGCCGTGGTCGAGGCCGCCTTGCCCCACGGCGTGCCCGTCACATTGAAGATGCGCACCGGTTGGTGCGACGCTGAAAAAAATGCCCTGAGCCTGGCCCGTGCCGCTGAAAGCGCCGGGGTGCAAATGGTCACCGTGCACGGCCGCACCCGCGAGCAGGGCTACAAAGGCTTGGCTGAATACGACACCGTGGCCGCCGTCAAAGCGGCTTTGCGTATTCCGGTGGTCGCCAACGGCGACATCGATTCGCCTGAAAAAGCCCGCGATGTGCTGAAGGTCACCGGGGCCGATGCGGTCATGATTGGCCGCGCCGCCCAGGGCAGCCCTTGGATTTTTCGTGAGATTGGCCATTTCTTGACGACTGGCGAACACCTGGCGGCGCCGCTGGTGGCCGAAGTGCGCCGCGCCCTGCTTGAACACCTGCAAGACCACTATGGCTTGTACGGCGAATACACCGGCGTGCGCTCTGCTCGCAAACACATCGGCTGGTATGTGCGTGAACTGCCCGGCGGCGAGGCTTTTCGCGAACACATGAACACACTGGAAACCGCACAGCAGCAGCTGGCGGCGGTGGCCAAATTTCTGGATGGCCTGGCCAGCCAGATGGACCGCTTGCCAAGACGCCACGAAGGCTGCATTGATTTAGAGACCACGCTATGAGCGAACCCCAATCCATTGAAAACTGCATCCGGGACAACCTGGACATTTACTTTCGCGACCTGGACGGCACCGACCCCACAGGCCTTTATGAGATGCTGGTCAAGTTGGTCGAAAAACCGCTGCTAGACGTGGTGATGACCAAGTCAGGGCAAAACCAGTCACGCGCGGCCGAATGGTTGGGTCTGAACCGCAATACCTTGCGCAAGAAATTGCTGGAACACGATTTGTTGAAATGAAGCTTGCTAGGCCTGGCTCTGCCGAGCGCCCTTGAATACCCGCCGGAACCCTTGACCCCGGCCCCGCCTTGAACCCTCCAGAATTTTGAAGAAAGTCCCCATGAGAGCCCTCATCTCCGTCTCTGACAAAACCGGCATCGTCGATCTGGCCAAAGAATTACACGCCTTGGGCGTGGGCCTGATCTCGACTGGCGGCACCGCCAAGCTCTTGGCCGAACAAGGCTTGCCTGTGACCGAAGTGGCCGAAGTCACGGGCTTCCCCGAAATGCTGGACGGTCGTGTGAAAACCTTGCACCCCAAGGTGCACGGCGGCTTGCTGGCGCGTCGCGACACGCCCGAGCACATGGCGGCTTTGCAGGCCCACGGCATCGACACGATTGATTTGTTGATTGTGAATTTGTACCCGTTTGAAGCCACCGTGGCCAAGCCCGGTTGCACGCTGGCCGACGCGATTGAGAACATCGACATCGGCGGCCCCGCCATGGTGCGCAGCGCGGCCAAGAACTGGAAAGACGTGGGCATCGTGACCGACGCCAGCCAATATGCGGATGTGATTGCTGAGTTGAAGGCCAACGGCAAACTGAGCGACAAACTGCGCTTTGCCTTGTCGGTGGCTGCGTTCAACCGCATCAGCCAATACGACGGCGCGATCAGCAACTACCTCTCCAGCGTGAACTTTGAAGCTGAGAAGCTAAGTGAAGACTATGTGCCCGAGCGGGCTCAGTTCTCAGGCCAGTTCAACGAGCAATACGTCAAAGTGCAAGACCTGCGCTACGGCGAAAACAGCCACCAGCAAGCCGCTTGGTACCGCGACTTGGCCCCAGCGGCCGGATCGCTGGCCACCGGCGTGCAGTTGCAAGGCAAAGAACTCAGCTACAACAACATCGCCGATGCGGATGCGGCGTGGGAATGCGTGAAGAGCTTCGAGGCCACCGCTTGCGTCATCGTCAAACACGCCAACCCCTGCGGCGTGGCCGTGGGCGCGAGCGCACTCGAGGCCTACAGCAAAGCCTTCCAAACCGACCCCACCAGCGCGTTTGGCGGCATCATCGCCTTCAACCGCCCCGTGGACAAAGCCGCTGCCGAGGCGGTGAGCAAGCAGTTTGTCGAAGTGCTGATGGCCCCTGACTTCAGCGCCGAAGCGCTGGAAGTGTTCAAGACCAAAGTGAATGTGCGCTTGATGAAAATCGCCTTGCCCGCCAGCTATGGCGACGTGCGCAACGCGCTGGAGACCAAGCGCGTGGGCTCAGGCCTGTTGCTGCAAAGCGCGGACAACCACGAGCTGGCGCTGGCCGACATGAAGATCGTCACCGTCAAACAACCCACCCCTGAAGAACTCAACGATTTGTTGTTCGCCTGGAAAGTGGCCAAGTTCGTTAAATCCAACGCCATCGTATTCTGCAAAAACGGCATGACCATGGGCGTGGGCGCTGGCCAAATGAGCCGCCTCGACTCCGCCCGCATCGCCAGCATCAAGGCCGAAGCGGCCAAGCTCAGCCTGCAGGGCACCGTGGTGGCGAGTGATGCCTTTTTCCCCTTCCGCGACGGCCTCGATGTGGTGGTGGACGCAGGCGCGACCTGTGTTGCCCAACCCGGCGGCTCCATGCGCGACCAAGAAGTCATCGATGCCGCCAACGAGCACGGCGTGGCGATGGTGTTCACGGGCGTGCGGCACTTCCGCCATTGATTCGCGCCATTGATTCGCGCCACTGATCGGACTGTTTTGAACTTTGACCCACTCGGCCTGACCCCCGCGCTTTTGCGCGCTGTGGGTGACATGGGCTTGTACGCCCCCACCCCCATCCAAGCCGAGGCGATTCCAGCTGCCTTGAAATCGACCGATGTGTGGGCCACCGCGCCCACCGGCTCGGGCAAGACACTGGCCTTTGCGCTGCCGCTGTTGCAGCACCTGCTGGCTGCGCCGCGCCAAACCAATTTTCGCCGTCCCGTGCGCGTGCTGGTGCTGGTGCCCACGCGCGAGCTGGCGGTGCAGGTGGGCGATGTGCTGGCCAACCTGGCCTACAAGCTGCCGCAGTCGCTCAAGGTGAACACCGTGTTTGGTGGCGTCTCGGTCAATCCACAAATGATGGCGCTGCGTGGCGGGGCCGACATCGTGGTGGCCACACCCGGCCGCTTGCTCGAT
>JBIKHW010000007.1:0-27282 GCA_044361935.1 Limnohabitans sp.
ACGATGGCCCCGACCACGCCGACAGCCTCCTTGTGGATCAGCCCCAGCGTGCCCTCGGGTGTGGGCGCGATCTCGCCGTTGACCTTGTCCACGCACTCGGCGTAGTAGCGGAAGGTGCCCGCCGCACTGCCCGGCTCGGCCTTCCAGGCCATGGCAATTTCGGTGCCGTTGTCGCGTACGCCCAGCACCGCCAGTTCGGCATGGTGGGCTTCGATACGGTCAGCGATGCGGTGAAGAATTTTCTTGCGCTCGGCAGGTGCCATGCGCGACCACACGCCGGACTCGAAGCTGAGGCGGGCCGCCTGCACGGCGCGGTCCACATCAGCCTGCCCGGCCGCTGCAATGGTACAAAGCTGCTGTCCGTCGATGGGCGAGACCACGGGAAGCGTCTGGCCGGACGCCGCAGCCGACCACTGCCCGTCGATCAGCAGCCCCTGATCAGGAATGGGCAAATGGCGCAGCGCGTCGATCTGTTCTTGTTTCATGAAACGCTTTCAGTCGGGCACATGCAGCACGATGCCATCGAGCGCGCTGGACGCGATCAGCTGGCAACTCAGGCGGCTGCCGCTTTGGCGGGGTGCGATGACGATGTCGAGCATGGCGTTTTCCACCTCTTCCATGGGCGGGCAAGCGGCCAGCCAGGCTTCATCGACATAAACATGGCAAGTGGCGCACGACAGGCAGCCACCGCACTCGCCCGCCACGCCGGGTATGCCGTTCATCTGCGCGGCGTCCATCAGGTTGGTGCCGTCGTTCACGTCATCGCTCACGCGCTCGCCGTTGCTCATGATCCAGTGCACTTGGGGCATGGGGTTTGTTCTTTCAGATCAGATGAATCGGATGTAGTAATCGCGCAGGGCATCGCCTTCCAGGCCTGCGGTGCGCTCGATCTCGTGGCGCTTGATGCCCACATGGTTGGCCACCAGGCCTTCGCCCAGCGCCTGGGTTAAGGCCGTGTCGGCTTCGAGGGCATCTAGGGCGCCGCCCAAGGTTTCTGCCACGCTCTGGGTAGCGTCTTTGTTTTCGAGACAATCGCCCGTCTCGAAGGGCTGGAGCGCATAAGCATTGACAACGCCCAAACGAGCGGCCTGGAGCACAGCCGCAGTGTGCGTGTAGGGGTTGGCCGCAGCGTCGCCCATGCGGTGCTCGATGCGAGCACCCGGACCGCTTTCAGCCGACAAGCGCACGGTGACGCCCCGGTGGTCCACCGCCCAGTTTTTCCAAAAGCCAGACAGACTGGCCGGTTGCAGGCGTTGGTAGGAGTTGGCGCTGGGGGCCAACAAGCCCGCCAGGGCCTGGTGGTGGTGCATCAGCCCGGCAGTGCAGCCCAGTGTGAGCGCGTTGAACTGGCTGGCGTCATGGCCGCCCGAAATCGCGTTGTGGCCTTGGCCGTCGCGCAGGCTGAAGTTGATGTGCACCCCACTGCCCCCGACGGTGAGAATGGGCTTGGGCATGAAAGTCAGCACGATGCCGTGCTGGAAAGCGACTTCGCGTGCCAGCAGGCGGAACAAGAAGATGTCGTCCACCGCCTTCACGGCGCGGTCGTAGGTCAGCGTGAACTCGAATTGCGGCGCATCGTATTCGGTGTTCATGCTGTCGATCCGAAAGCCTGCGGCTGTGGCCTTTTCCCAGAGGGCGTCGGTGAAACCCCTCGGGTCAGAAAAGGGACCGGTTGAATACACATGGGCCGCAGGCGTGTCGTAGGGTTTGAGCGAGCCATCGGGCTCGATCTGGAAGGCAAAGGCTTCGAGCTCGATGCCCACCATCGGGTCGTAGCCCATGGCCTGCCAGTCGGCCACGGCGCGCTTCAAGGCACTGCGCCCGCACATGGGCAGGGGCGTGCCATCGTTGGCCTTGAGGTCGCCCACCGCCACCTGTGTGAAGGGCTGCCAACCCGGGCGAATGTCCTCAGGGGTGTAGACGGCCTCCATGTCGGGCAGGCCTTCCATGACCATCGCGCCCGGAGCCGGGATCAGCTCTTTTTCATAGGTCACGCCAAAAGTGCCCCGACAAAAACGGGCACCGCCGCCCTGACCGGGTTTGAGCGTGACGTATTTGCCCCGGGCAATGGCCAGGTGGTCACAAAAAAGCACCCGCAGGCGTTCTTGAACATTGGACATGGTGTTTCCTTTCAGATGAGGTGCATGCGCACCGGCAGGCGTTTGATACCCGAGACAAAGTTGGAACGTAAAAACGCGTGCGGTGCGGTCTGCTCGATGCGGTCGACGCGCTTGATCAGCTCTTGCATCAAGACCCGCAGCTCCAACCGCGCCAGCCACATGCCCAGGCAAGCGTGCGCTCCGCCCTGCCCAAACGAAAGGTGGCGGTTCACGCCCCGGTTCAGGTCGACCGTGAACGGCCGATCAAAAGCCCGCTCGTCCCGGTTGCCCGAGATGAACCACAAGAGCACCTTGTCGCCCGCCTTCACTTGCTTGCCGTGGTACTCGAAGTCCTCGGTGGCGGTGCGGCGAAAGTGCGTGGCGGGTGAGGCCCAGCGGATGAACTCGTCGGCCACGCCTTCCCAGGCAGCCTCGCCCTGCACCGCCTTGAGTTGCTGCATCAGGCCGGGCTGGTTGGCCAGCGCGTGCAAGGCGGCAGCAATCGAATAGCGTGTGGTGTCGTTGCCCGCGGCCACCAGCAGGCAAAAGAAATTGCGAAATTCGGTGTCGCTGATCACATTGCCCTGGGCGTCGGGCTGGGTGATCAGGTGCAGCACGCCGCTGGTGTCACCCGCTGCGCGCTTGCGTTCCATCATCTGGGCCGCGTAGTCGAACAGGTCAGCCCCGGCGGGCGAGCGAAACGGCATGAAGCGGTAGGCCTCGGTGTCCATTTTGTCGACCACATGGCTGGTGAAATCGCTGTCGGTGTTGGCCATGAGCGCGTCGCCCTTGTCCACCAGCCAGTCCAAGTCCTCTTCCGGCAAACCCGCGATGCGCCCCAGCATGCGCATGGGCAGCTGGCGGGCGATCTGGTGCGTGGCGTCAAACTCGCTCAGCCCCAGCGCTTGGTCGAGGATGCCCACGCAAAGCTCGCGGATCTGGTCTTCGTACAGCGCCATCATGGGCTTGGAAAAGGCCTTGGCCACCAGCATGCGGGTGCGGGTGTGCTCGGGTGGGTCGGTCTCCTGGAAGGTGCGCCGCGCCATGTACTCCTCATGCGATTGGTCTTCCATTCGGATGCCTTGGGCCGAAGACAAACGCTGGTGGTTGCGGTTGAGCTCCAGAATGTCGGCATGCCGCGTGACCGACCAAAAGCCTTTGCCATCTGCCCAGTCGCACCAGGCCATAGGGTCTTCATCACGCAGTCGCTTGAAGGTGTTGTGCGGCGTGCCATTCACATAGCTGTCGTGGTCCGCCAAGTCGGCGTGGCCATCGTCGGTGGGGTGCCAGACGGTCATGGGCGGGTGTTCCTTGCGTGTTCAATGAATTGCGCCATCCACAGGCCAAACAGCGGCACATCGGCGGCGTGCTGCAGGCTGGCGTGGGCGCGGGCCAGGGTATCGGCATCGAGCTTGTCGTCCAAGTAGCCCAGCAAAGCCTGCATGAACACCAGTGGCATCTCGGGGTGAAATTGGGTGGTCCAGATGTGCTGGCCGATCTGCATCGAGCCGATGGGGCAAAAATCGCTGCCACCCAGGCACTCAGCCCCCTCGGGCATGCGGGTGACCTGTTCGTTGTGGGCGGCCATCAAGGTGGTGGTGATTTGCGCGGGCTGCATCCAGGGGCGTTCTGCATGCCAGTGCGTGGCCGCCGTGCCCAGGCCCCAACCCGCCGCGTTGCGCGCCACCTGCCCGCCCAGCGCCCGGGCCACAGCCTGATGGCCAAAGCACAGGCCAACCAGCGGCTGGCGGGCCGCATCGACGGCGCGAATGAAATCCAGCAGCTGTGCCACCCAGGGCAGGCTGTCGTCATTGACCGAGGCAGGGCTGCCGGTGATGACGTAGCCGTCAAAAGCCTGCGGGTCACTGGGCAGCTCCCCATCCTTGACCGGTACCACCTCATAAGTCCAATCGGGGCGCAGGGGCTGCAAAAGCTGGACCACCTTTTGCCCGTCGTTCGGGAAATGCGCGGCAAACACAGAGGTGTCGTTGTTGGTCAGCAATACGGCAATGCGCAGGTTCATCAGGTTTCTTTCAGGATCACACCAATCCTAGGCTCAAGCCTGTCTAGGCAATATCAAGTTTGGGCACCGTACACCCCGGGTTTTCACTCGGCCTGATCGCTTGTTTTTATTCAGAGCGGCTGGCCCCCTTGTACAAAAACAACAAAACCAGAAAGTACACCGCAAAAAACCCTGTTTGCAGCCAATAAATCAGTGTGCCTTGGCCTTGCAAAACACTCTGTAAATCCGATGAAATGTTAACAAATGACAGGCCCAAAACGGTCACGCCCAATGCAAACATCGCCATCGGCACCACTTGTACATGTCGAATCGCCGCATAAAACAAACTCGCATACGCCAACACTGCAAAAGAAATGATCTTGTCTTGGTAGGCGTAGAAGGGCGTATCGTAGTAAACAAATAAAAGCGGGTATTTCAGACCCATAAAGTGGGCTGCCGCCATCAAGCAAAAATAAACGACACCCACACCCAGCATATAACGAAGCCATTGAGCTTTCATGAAAATCTCTCCATTCGAACACTGAGCCTGTCCACCCCATGCGGACAGGTCATCTGGTTCAGCGTCCAAGTGTCGGAGGAACGCATTCGTGCAAACAGCCGTACATCAGACAAAATCCAGCAAAATTCAGACAATTTTTACCCGTGAACCCAAGACGACTTCCTTTGAAAATTTGTGTGATTGCCTTCGATGGCATCAGTCCATTTCACTTGTCTGTGCCCAGCGTCGTGTTTGGCGATGTTCACCAAAAACCCTCACCTTTTGACCTGCACTTTTGCTCTGTGGATGGCCCGCACATCCGCAGCTCAGTGAGTTTCACGATCCAAACATCTGACGACTGGAAAACACTGGAACAGGCCGATGTGATCATCATCCCGAGTTGGCCAGACCACTTGCCACCAGCACCCACGAGACTCATTGAGGCTTTGCACGCCGCACACCAACGGCAAGTCACGCTCATGGGTCTTTGCCTGGGTGCTTTTGTACTCGCACAAGCTCAACTGCTTGATGGTCTAGAAGCCACCACACACTGGTCGGCTGCGCAAAAAATGAGCACCCAATATCCGCAGGTTCGGGTCAATGCCTCAGCACTTTATGTCGACGAAGGCATCATCATCACCTCAGCGGGTACCGCTGCTGCCATCGACTGCTGTCTGCATTTCGTGCGCAAGACCCTTGGTGCGGAGTTGACCAACCTCATTTCTCGCAGATTGGTCATGGCGCCACACCGCCAAGGCGGACAAGCGCAGTTCATTGAATCCCCCATCGCCGCACGCCCCCGTGACCATGCATTTGCCAATTTGCTGGACGGCATGCGCCAGACATTGAACCAAAAGCACACCGTGCAAACCATGGCCACACGAATGAACATGACGGAGCGCTCTGTCTCACGTCTTTTTTCAAAGCAGACCGGCACATCCCCTGCGCAATGGCTGTTGAACGAACGCTTGAACCATGCCCAACGCCTGCTGGAGACCACCTCATGCTCCATGGAAAACATCGCCTTGGCTGCTGGCTTTGCCAGTGCATCGGCCATGCGCCCGCTCTTCAGAACCAGATTCGGCCTGTCGCCCACTGAATGGCGCAAGAACTTCACCTACTGAGCGCCACCTCGTATTCGCTCGTGCTGGACAGATCAATTTTGCGCAAATTCGGTGCCGGGTTAACCTGCAATGACGGGTTCGAATCTGCCATGCAGAATCAAACGCTGACCTCCTTTTAGTCCCCCTCGCTTTGTCATCCTTCCATCAAGCAGCCACATCCGATGCGCCTTGGGTCCAAGTGCTGGACACCCAAGACATGGATCAACACGCCCTGGCCCAGCAGGGCTGGGCGCTGCAGTACGAACAACTCTCACCAGGCCAGTTCAAGGGTCGCATCCACCAGGTGCAACTGCCCGAGGTGACGCTGCTGCGCGAAGACACCAACATCGCCTTACGCCAGCGCGGTCGGCTCGACGATAGCGTCTATGGCTTTGCCATGGCGCTGCAGGACTCGCCGGATTTGTTTTTCAACGGCCAGCGGGTGCCGTCCCACGCCATCATGTGCGGCAAGGGCGACGAGGTCGACCTGACCACTCCGCCACACTTCACCCTGATTGCGGTGGTGGTCAACCGCAGCTTGCTCAACCCGCTGTGGGAGCGCATGTACCAAAAACCTTTGGCGCACTGGCTCGAAAAGCAGCTGGTGTTGCCCACCACCGACATCAAGGCGCAGAACCTGCGCGACCTGCAACTCACCGTGCTGGACCAAGCCAGCGCCCTGGCCTACCGCCAGCACGACCCGCAGGCCCTGCGCCAACTGCGCGACGAGATCCTGATGGAATGGCTCGAAGCTTTGCCTGCGAAGGTCGACACCTCCGAGCTGCCCAACCTGGAGCGGCGCAAAAAACTGGTCGACCGCGCCTGTGAGCTGATGATGGGCCACGCCGACGAGCCGCTCTCCATCCTCGAGGTGTGCAGTCGCGTGGGCACGAGCCGGCGAAAGCTCAATTACTGCTTTCAGGACGTACTGGGCACCACGCCCATCAAGTACCTGCGTTCGCTGCGCCTGAACAGCGTGCGCCGAGCCTTGCGCCAAGCCGCCCCTGGCGTCACCATCCAGGACATTGCCTCCCACTGGGGGTTTTGGCACCTGAGCCAATTCGCACAAGACTACAAGCAGCTGTTTGGCGAACTGCCATCGGACACGCTGCACAAGCGATGAGCACCACCCGCCAAACCCAGCTCACCGCCATCTTGACCATGGTCGCGGCCATGGCCTGCCTCTCAACGCAAGACACCCTGAGCAAAAAACTGATGATCAGCGTGGCGCCGGCCATCATCATCTGGACGCGCTACGCCCTGCAAACCGCGCTGGTCAGCGCCACGATCTGGTGCAGGCAATCGCCCGAACTGTGGCACACACGGCAGTGGCAACTGCAACTGCTGCGCGGCCTGCTGGTCGTAGGGGGCAGCGTGTTTGGCTATGGCGCCTTACAGCGCATGCCCGTGGCCGAGTTCACCGCCATTTATTGTCTGGTGCCGCTGGCCGTGACCGTGGTGGCCCGGTTTGTGATGAAGGAAAGTGTTTCCTGGCTGGGCTGGCTGTGTGTGGCAGGCGGCATGACGGGCGCCTTGCTGGTGGTGCGCCCAGGCGGTGATGTGGACCCCATGGGCGCTGGCCTGGCGCTGATGGGGGTGGTCTGCTACACCGGCTTTCAGACCCTCACGGGCTACTTGGCGCGGCAGGACTCACCGCTCACCATTCAGCTGTGCACCAGCGTTCTGGGCTTTGCGCTCATGTCGGCCGCAGTGCCTTTTTTCTGGCCGGACCAGATGTCATGGCCTGACTTGGCCCTGCTGGGCTTGGTGGCGCTGGCGGGCACTTACGGCCAGTATTTCACGGTGCTGGCGTTTTCCAAAGCGCCCGCCTCGGTCTTGTCACCCTACCTGTACACGGCCATCGGTTTTTCTGCGCTAGGCGGCTGGTGGATGTTTGACCACCTACCGGATGCTCTGGCCCTGTGCGGCATGGGGATGATCGCGGGCTTTGGCCTGGCAGCTGGCTGGCTTAACCAACGCAAGGCCAAACCATGAGCACACCGCTTTTCAGCCCCAGCTATCTCGAAGCCCGTGCGCGTTTTGCACTGGCTGCCGACGCCAGTGGGGCGCAGTTGCACCGCTACACATTGCCTGTGTTGGGCGCAAAGGGCGAAGAACTCGCCATGGACGTGGCCGTCCACGGACCGTCAGATGCCGCCCAAGTGCTGATGACCACCAGCGCGGTGCACGGCATCGAAGGCTTTTGCGGCTCGGCCATCCAGACCGGTTTGCTGCACAGCCTCTCACTGCCGCCCGGAGTGGCCGTGGTGCATGTGCATGCCGTCAACCCCCATGGCTTCTCGCATGCGCGACGGGTCAATGAAGACAACGTCGACCTCAACCGTAACTTCATCGACTTTGCCCAGCCTTTGCCGGTCAACGCCGACTATGCCCAGGTCCACGACCTGCTGCTGCCTCAACACTGGCCGCCCAGCCCGCAAGCCTCGGCAGCACTGCAAGCCCAAGCCGAGGTCTGGGGAGAGCGCCGCATGCAGCGGGCCATCACCAGCGGGCAATACCAGTTTCCCCAAGGCGTCTGGTTCGGGGGCCTGGCCCCCACCTGGAGTCACCGCACATTCCGGCAGGTGCTGCGAGACCATTTAGTTCAGGCCCGCCAGATCGCCTGGATCGACCTGCACACGGGCTTGGGGCCACACGGCCATGGTGAGCGCATCTTTGCCTGCACCGACAACGGCGAAACACTTCAACGCGCCCACCAGTGGTGGGGGCCAGACATCACCTCTGTTGACACAGGAACCTCCCAAAGCGTGCCCCTGTCGGGGCCCATCCAGATGGCGATTTACGAAGAGTGCCCAGAGGCTCAATACACCGGCATTTGCCTGGAGTTTGGCACCTTGCCGCTCGCACAGATGATCCAGGCCATGCGGGCCGACCACTGGCTGGCCCGGCATCCCGAGGCCCCGCCCGAGCAGCACCGCACCATCCGCGCCGACATGCTTCAGGCTTTCAACCCACCATCTTCCGAGTGGCAAAAACAAGTCTGGCAGCAGGGCCTGCAAGCGGCCCTCCAGGCGGTGCAGGGCTTGAACACCCCGCGCTGAACAGTATTTTTCGGGAAAACCCAGCCCGGAGTTTGCAATTTTTCGATACCTTCTAAACCGTATCTTGTTCAGACTGTGGTCCTGACCCGGGGTGGCAACCGCTCCCCCTTCAACTGGACAAACAAGGACGAACCCATGATTTCACGCCGTACGATTTCCAGCCTGCTCGCGGGCCTGCTGAGCAGCTTGATGGTGCTCAGCGTCTCAGCACAGGGCTTCCCCAACAAGATGGTCACCGTGATGGTGCCCTACCCTGCAGGTGGCCCTTCGGATGCGGTGGCCCGCCTGGTGCAGGTCGAGTACGAAAAAAGCTTGGGCCAGAAAATGATGGTGGAAAACCTGGGCGGCGTGAGCGGTGCCCTGGGCATCCAGAAGGTGCTGGCGGCACCGGCCGATGGCTACTATCAGTTACTCGGAACCCCGATGGAACTGGTGATGGCACCGCTTGCCCTGTCAGCCGTCAAGTTCAAACCCGAAGAAGTGCGCTTGGCCAGTTTGTTGGGCCGCACCTCGATCGGCTTGGCCGTGCGCAAGGACCTGCCCGTCAACAACTTGACTGAATTCCTGGCCTGGGCCAAAGGCAAAAAGGTCAGCTACGCGAGCGTGGGACAGGGCTCGCTTTACCACATCATGGGTGAGCGCTTCAAGACGCTGACGGGTCTGGACATGCTCCACGTGCCCTACAAAGCGGCCGTTCAGATCTACACCGATCTGGGTGGCAACACTGTTGACATGGCCTTCGTGCCGGTCGCAGGTCCTATCATTGGCATGGTCAAGGACAACCGCTTCAAGATCATCGGCATCTCCTCCACCGCGCCCCACCCACAACTGCCTGAAGCCGCCCCGATCAGCGCTCAGCGTGGCATGTCCGACTTTATTTTCGACATCTGGATCGGTCTGCAGGTGTCCAAAAATACACCCGACGCCGTGGTTCAGAAGCTCAACCAAGCCATGAACGAGGCCATCAAGTCCGAGACCTTCGTCAAAGGCATGAACACCACCGGCAGTCAGGTGCCTGCAGGCATGAGCGTGGCCGATCTGGACAAGTTCTACACCCAGGAAGTCAGCCGCTACCGCGCCTTGTTCAAGGCCGCCAACGTCGAACCACAGTGAAGCTCTGAGTGCGCAGCGCACAAGCGCTGACGCTCGCGCCACCCGGGACATGCTCACCCCTCGTGACATGCCCGGGTTTTTTCATTCCAGCCCACTTAGCCCCGCATGACCGACTTCACTTACAACACCGCCACTGAACTGATGGCCCGCCTGCACGCAGGCGAAGTCACCAGCACCCAGCTGCTGGAGCAGCACATCGCCCGTGTGGAAGAGCGCGATGGCCCGATCAACGCGGTGGTGGTGCGCAGTTTTGAGGCCGCCCGTGAACGCGCCACCCAAGCCGACGCGGCGCGAGCCCGTGGCGAGGACTGGGGACCGCTGCACGGATTGCCCATGACTGTGAAAGAGTCGTTTGATTTGTCGGGCACGCCCACCTGCTGGGGCTTTCCTCAGTACAAGGACAACATCGCGCAACAACCGGCCCTGGCCGTGCAGCGCCTCCTGGACGCCGGAGCGGTGGTCTTTGGCAAGACCAATGTGCCGGTGGCTTTGGGCGATTGGCAATCGTTTAACCCGGTCTACGGCACCACGAACAACCCCTGGGACCTGAGCCGCTCGCCGGGCGGATCCTCAGGCGGGGCCAGCGCGGCGCTGGCCGCGGGCATGACGCCTCTGGAGCTGGGCAGCGACATTGGCGCATCGATCCGCAACCCAGCGCACTACTGCGGGGTCTACGGGCACAAGCCCACCTGGGGCGTGGTGCCCATGCAAGGCCACCAACTGCCGGGTGTGCGCTGCATCGACAGCTTGGACATTGCCGTGGCCGGTCCGCTGGCACGCAGCGCGCAAGACCTGCAGCTGGCCATGCAGGTGCTGACCACGCCGCTGCAGCAGTTTGGCCCGCTGGGCTGGACGCCCGCCCAGTGGCGCCAGACCGCCAAAACCCCACGGCAGTGCCGGGTGGCCATCGTCTACGACGACCCCCAAGCGCGGGTCGACAACAGCATCCAGGACCGGCTGCGCGCACTGGCCGATTTTTTGCGCGCCCAAGGCGTGACCGTGCTGGACGACCACCGTCCGGTAGACAGCGCGCAGTCGCACCGCGTTTATTCGTACCTGTTGCGCTCGGCCACGGGCGCCTGGCTCGACGACGAGACCTTTGCCCGCTTTCAGGATCTGGCCCACCAAAGCGACCCCGCGCTCGACACCATGCGCGAACGCGTGTGGCGCGGCAGCACGCTCAGCCACCGAGACTGGGTCGAGTTCGACCAGCAACGCGCCGTATTGCGGGCGCAATGGCAAAGCTACTTCGAGTCGGTGGAACTGCTCATCACCCCAGTGGCCACATCTCCTGCTTTTTTGCACAACCAGCAAGGCGAGCGCTGGGAGCGCATGCTGCAAGTCAACGGCCAGGACCAGCCACACACCGACAGTCTGTTTTGGGCGGGCTATCCCGGCGTGGTGGGCCTGCCCGCCACCGCCATTCCTATCGGGCAAAGCCCGGACGGCTTGCCCGTTGGCGCGCAAATCATCGGCAATACCTTTGCCGACCCACTGTGCCTGAACATGGCCCGCTGGCTCGAAACCGAGTGGTGCAGCTTTGTGCCGCCACCGTACCTGGCTTGAACCTCTTAGATTCCCCTGCTCATGTCCGACCACACTGACATTACCGACTTCAACGCCAGCGAACTGTCTGAGCGCATCCACCAACGGCAGGTGTCCTGTACCGAAGTGATGCAGGCTTACCTCGAGCGCATCGAACGGCTGAACCCGCGCTTAAACGCCATCGTCAACCTGGCTCCGACCGATTCGCTGCTGGCACAGGCGCGCCAGTGCGATGCCGAGCTGGCCAAAGACCAGTCACGTGGCTGGCTGCACGGCATCCCACAGGCCATCAAGGACACCGGGCACGCCGTGGGCTTTCCGACCACCTTTGGCAGCACCGTGTTGCAAGCAGCCCTGCCACCCAAGGACAGCATCATGACCGAGCGCATGAAGGCGGCCGGGGCCATCGTGATTGGCAAAACCAACATGCCCGAGCTGGGCTTGGGCTCGCACACCTTCAACACCCTGTTTGGGGCGACACCCAACGCCTGGGACACGGCGGTGAGCGCAGGCGGCAGCAGCGGCGGCGCTGCGGTGGCGCTGGCCCAGCGATTGCTGCCTGTGGCCGATGGCTCGGATTTCATGGGAAGCCTGCGCAACCCGGCAGGCTGGAACCACATCTTCGGCATGCGCCCCGCGCAAGGTCGCGTGCCCTTTGGCCCCGGTGCTGATGTGTGGGTGGACCAGCTGGGCACCGAAGGCCCTATGGCTCGCAGCGTGCGCGACCTGGCCCGACTGCTGTTCACACAATCAGGGCATGACACTCGCCAGCCTTTGTCGATCAATGGCAGCGTGGATGTGTCGGGCTTGCAGTTCACAGCCGATGCGCTGCGCGGTTTACGCGTGGGCTGGCTGGGCGACCTGAACGGCCACCTGGCCATGGAGGGCGGCATTCTGGACGTGTGCCAAGACGCGCTGCAGCACATGGCGGGCCAAGGCGCCCATGTGGACGCCATCGGTCTGGGCTTTGAGACCCAAGCGCTGTGGGACAGCTGGCTGGTCTGGCGCCGTGCGCTGGTGGGCCCAAAAGTGGCGGCCTTGCTGCAAATTCCGGGGGCCAAAGACCAACTCAAACCTGAGGCCCTATGGGAATACGAGAACTCGGTCAAGCTCTCGTTCATGGACTTCATGCAGGCCAGCCAGACGCGCAGCGCGTTCTATCAGCACCTGCTCGGCCTGTTCGGCCAATACGACGTGCTGGCCTTGCCCGTGGCGCAGACCTGGCCGTTTGCACTGCAAGAGCGTTGGCCGCAAAACATCGGCGGACGTGCCATGGACACCTACCACCGCTGGATGGAGTGCACGATCTACGCCACGCTGGCAGGCCTGCCCGCCATCAGCCTGCCAGCGGGCTTTCACCCGACACACGGCTGGCCCATGGGCATCCAGTTGATTGGCAAGTCGCAAGGCGATCTGGCCTTGCTGCAAGTGGCTGCGGCCTATGAAGCGGTACGTGGCGACTGGCTGCAGCGCAGACCCGACTGAAGCCAGAACCATCTCAGGCTGCCGCCAGCCGGCCCGGGCGGCTTGTGGCCCCCCGTGCACCGTAGCGACTCATGTCGAGCCCTTCGGTGCGAATGGCCGGCTGACGACCTGAGATCACATCGGCCAACAGCTGAGCACTGCCGCAGGCCATGGTCCAGCCCAGGGTGCCGTGACCGGTATTGAGGTAAAGCCCGCGCAGCGGCGTTGCGCCCACCAGCGGCGTGCCATCGGGCGTCATCGGACGCAGGCCGGTCCAGAACTGGGCTTGCCCCAGATCACCGCCCGGAAACAGTTCACGGGTGACTTTCTCCAGCGTGGCGCGGCGGCGCGGGTTCAGGCTCAAGTCAAACCCGGCCAGCTCGGCCATGCCCCCCACCCGCAGGCGATCACCCAATCGGGTCAGCGCAATCTTGTAGGTCTCATCCAGCACGGTGGACTGCGGCGCCAGCGAGGCATCCGACAGCGGCATGGTGAGCGAATAGCCCTTGACCGGGTAGACGGGAATGTCCAGACCCAGTGGCAGCAGCAAGTCGCGCGAATAGCTCCCGGCGGCCAGCACCACCGCATCGGCTTGCAGCTGCTCGCCTGGTACCCCGGCCGCACAGCTCAGTTGAAGCCCTGTGACGCGATCACCCTGGCGCACCAAAGACTGCACCGAGCAAGACATGCGCAGTTTCAAACCCAGAGCCCTGGCGCGCTGCGCCAACTGGCGGGTGAACAAATGGCAGTCCCCGGTTTCATCGTTGGGCAGCCGCAAACCACCACTGATCGGCACCTGCGCCCTGGCCAGCGCAGGCTCTGCACGGCCGACCCCGGCCGCATCCAGCAGCTCATAGGGCACGCCGCATTCCTGCAACACGGCCACATCCCGGGCCGCAGCGTCCAGCTGCGCCTGGCTGCGAAAAAGCTGCAAGGTGCCTTGGCTGCGGGCGTCGTAGTCCATGCCGGTTTCGGCACGCCAGCCCCGCAAGCAGTCCCGGCTGTACTCGGACAGGCGCATCATTCGCTCCTTGTTGACGGCATAGCGGTCGGCTGAGCAGTTGGCCAGCATGGCCGCCATCCAGCGCCACTGGAACAGGCTGCCATCTGGGCGAAATGCCAGCGGCGCATGTTTCTGAAACAGCCATTTCAGCGCTTTGAGCGGGATGCCCGGTGCTGCCCAAGGCGTGGAATAGCCCGGCGAGACCTGACCGGCATTGGCAAAACTGGTTTCCTGCGCCACATCAGGCTGTCGGTCCACCAAGGTCACATCGGCCCCTTGTCGCAACAGCGCCCACGCTGTGCTCACCCCGATCACCCCACCACCCAGTACCACCACTTTCATGTCAGCCTCGCTATTGACTTGAGATTCAGTGATGTTATGGATTCAATGCAGGATATTTTTCTGAAATGATGTTTAATGACGGGAATTTCAACTGAATAAATGGCCCCACTCAGGGCTTGACCGCACAATGTCCGATCCCGATCGTATCGACCTCAAAATCCTCGATCTGCTGCAACGCAACGGCCGCATGTCGGTCACCGAAGTGGGGGAACAAGTTGGCCTGTCAACGTCACCTTGCTCTGAGCGCATCAAAAGGCTTGAGAGGCAAGGCCTGATCACCGGCTACCACGCCCGGGTGGATGCCGCAGCTTTGGGCAAGCCTTTGCTGGTTTTCATCGAAATCACGCTGTCGCAAAAATCGCCGCAGGTGTTTGAGACTGTTCGGCGCGAGGTGGGCCTGATGCCCGAAGTGCTGGAATGCCATCTGGTCTCGGGCAGTTTCGATTACTTGGTGAAGGCCCGGTTGCGCGCGATGAACGACTACCGGGAGTTGCTGGGCACCATCCTCGACAAGATTCCGGTACCCGCACAGTCCAACAGCTATGTGGTGATGGAAGAAATCAAGGAAAGCACAGTCCTGGCACTGGACCGCTGAGCCAGCCCCAAAAACTGGGTCTCAGACTAAACGGCGCCCTCCAGCCACACCTGCCTGAAGCAATGCTCAATCGGTCAATTCGAGCACGGTGGTGTGACCTTGGACCATGGGCCAGGTCAAACCCACGATTTTTTCGCCGTTGAAGCTGCCGCCCACGCTGCGCTGTGTGCTGTCGTTCAAACGCAATCGGCTCGATGCCACCCCTGCGCCGGGCGGCACGCCTGGCAAGCTGCTTTGCCCATCGAGGCTCATGGCGTCACGCCCCGGATCGAAATACCCCCGAGGCCGGGTGAAGCTGAGCACCGCCTGCGCTGCACGGTCGGTGTCATTCACTCGCTCTGGCCGCATGTTCAGCCACTGGCTCGATCTGGGCAGTGGGCTGCGGTAAATGTGTGTGGTGGCGTAACCGGCCGCCTGGATCACGAACTCATACGCTGTGTCGCCGCGCCCCCGAAAAGGCCCCCACTTGCCATCGGCCCCCGTGGTTTGGGCGTGGACCGCTGACCCCTGGCGCTGCCCCGTGGCTGCGTCGGTGGCAAAAATTTCCATGCGGGCGCCGCGCAAAGGCAGGTTGTTAACGAAGTTGCCGCTGCCTGCGTCCATCGGGTCCAGGCCCATGCCCAC
Source organism: Limnohabitans sp. (assembly GCA_044361935.1). Lineage (GTDB taxonomy): Bacteria > Pseudomonadota > Gammaproteobacteria > Burkholderiales > Burkholderiaceae_C > Limnohabitans_A. The sequence continues at coordinate 15,452 of JBIKHW010000007.1, forward strand.
CAATTTGCCGTTCAACACCACCTCGGTCTGCCGAACCAAACGCGAGCTTGGCGCTTGCCCGGTGATAAAGCGGTAAGTGGCCTCAAAGGCGGCTTGAGAATAAGACGTTTCCCGGTGGTCAATTTTGGGAATGACCACGTTGGTAGCCCCTTTGAGTTCGGGCCCATCAAAACCTACCATCGTGGGTCTGCCCTTCATGCCCAGCCACAGGCCATCGGGCTGCGCAAATTTATCGTTGTTGTCCGAACGGATGGTCATCCAGCGTGTGGGGCCGCAGACCTCATCACCTTGGGCATTTTTGGGGGAATTGAGTTGCTTGAGGAACGGACCCGTGCCTGAAAATTCGTTGGCCTCATTCAGGCCAGGAATAGCCTGCACCCCATGGTTGGGCGTACCACCCAGCACAGCGTGACTGACAACGGCGGCACCGCCGCCATTGCAAATGAAGTTGCGAATCGCATTGCCCCCGCGCGAGTTGCCCACCAAAACCACTTGGCTTGCCCCGGTTCGGCGCAAGACAGCCTGAACCTCATCCCGCAAAAAGGCCATGTGTTCCTGCGTAGACGATCGCCCGGCTTGCGCTTTGCTGTCGGCATCCCGTGCCAGAGGGTATGGCACATCAATCGCGTGCAAATGGTCTGTCGGCCAGCCGTTGGACTCGAAACGCCAGACAGTGGTCTGCCAGAGAGCAGCAGAGTCGCCATTGCCGTGCACAAACACGATCGGTGTTCGCTTTGCCTGTGTGCTGGGCGCAAGCCCTGCGCACGCGCTCAGCAGCAGCAAGGCGGCCGAAAAAAGTCCCAAGGAGCGACGCTGAAGGTTCATGGCATTCCAATCGTGTGCATTGCAAAGCACACATCGTCATACAAGCCCGGCCGAAAGCCTGACTCCTGCGCGTCAGTGAGGCTGGTTCGTCGTTCTGCCGCACCAGACCCACAAAGCCACGCCACCCAACATCATGGGCACACACAACCACTGCCCCATGCTCATGCCCAGGCTCAAAAGGCCCAGATGCGCATCGGGTTCGCGGAAGAATTCGGCCACGAAGCGGAAAAAGCCATAACCCAACAAGAACGCACCCGAAACCTGACCGGTGGGTCGGTCTTTGCGGGCAAACCACCACAGCAACACAAAGAGCAGCAAACCTTCCAGGGCAATTTGGTACAGCTGCGAGGGGTGGCGCGGCATATCACCCGCACCACGAAAAACCATGCCCCAGGGCAGCGAGGGATCAGCCACGCGACCCCACAACTCGCCGTTCATGAAGTTACCAATGCGCCCTGCCGCCAGCCCGGTGGGCACGCAAGGCGCCACGAAATCCATGACCTGCAAAAACGGGCGCTGGCGGGTGCGGGCAAACCAGACCATGGCCAGCATCACCCCCAACAAGCCACCATGAAAACTCATGCCACCTTGCCAGATCGCCAACATTTCCAACGGGTTGGCCAGGTAGTAAGCGGGTTTGTAAAACAGGCAGTAACCTATGCGCCCGCCCAAAATCACCCCCAAAACCCCGAGAAACAAAATGTCTTCGATGTCGCGCTTTTGCCATTGCGGGAGGTTTTTGAAGGGCAAGTGCGCCAAACGCCGAGTACCCAGCCAGTAAAACAAGCCAAATGCGGCCAAATAAGTCAGGCCATACCAATGGATGGCCAAAGGGCCTAACTGCAGAGCGACGGGGTCAATTTGAGGATGGATCAGCATGCCCGGATTGTGCACCGGAGATGCCGCGTACTGGACATAAAGGCCCCATATGCGCCCGTTAGAATGTGTCGACCTTCTTTTGGGCTTCTACCGAGACACCACCATGAGCGACAAAATCATCCCGATCACCCCCATCAACAGCCGCAGCGCCAACATCACCGAGGGCAAATCCCGCGCCCCTAACCGCTCGATGTACTACGCCATGGGCTATGAACAGAGCGATTTCGTCAAACCCATGGTGGGCGTGGCCAACGGTCACAGCACCATCACCCCCTGCAACAGCGGCTTGCAAAAGCTGGCCGATGCCGCGATTGAGGGCATCGAAGCCGCCGGCGGCAACGCCCAAGTATTCGGCACCCCCACCATTTCGGACGGCATGGCCATGGGCACCGAAGGCATGAAGTACTCGCTGGTGTCCCGCGAGGTGATCGCCGACTGCGTGGAAACCTGCGTGCAAGGCCAGTGGATGGACGGCGTGCTGGTGGTCGGCGGCTGCGACAAGAACATGCCCGGCGGCTTGATGGGCATGCTGCGCGCCAACGTGCCGGCCATTTACGTTTATGGCGGCACCATTTTGCCGGGCCGCTACCAAGGCAAAGACCTGAACATCGTGAGCGTTTTTGAAGCCGTGGGCGAGAACGCCGCAGGCAAGTTGAGCGACGAAGACCTCCTCGAAATCGAGAAGCGCGCTATCCCCGGCACCGGCTCCTGCGGAGGCATGTACACCGCCAACACCATGTCCTCGGCTTTCGAGGCACTGGGTATTTCTCTGCCCTACTCGTCCACCATGGCCAACGTGCACGACGAAAAAGTCGAGTCGGCCAAAGAGTCGGCCCGCGTTCTGGTGGAAGCCATCCGCAAAGGCATCAAGCCCCGCGACATCGTGACCCGCAAGTCCATTGAAAACGCCGTGGCCGTGATCATGGCTACTGGTGGTTCAACCAATGCGGTGCTGCACTTTTTGGCCATTGCGCATTGCGCAGGCGTGGAGTGGACCATCGATGACTTTGAGCGCATTCGCCAACGCACGCCCGTTTTGTGTGATCTCAAGCCCAGTGGCAAGGCCTTGGCGGTCGATTTGCACAAGGCAGGCGGTATTCCGCAGGTGATGAAAATCTTGCTCAACGCCGGTTTGTTGCACGGTGACTGCATCACCATCACCGGCGAAACCATTGCCGAAGTCCTGAAGGATGTGCCCGACGCCCCGCCCGAGCAAAGCGTCATACACACCATCGAGAACGCCATGTACAAGCAAGGTCACTTGGCTATCCTCAAGGGCAACCTCTCTCCCGAAGGTGCTGTGGCCAAGATCACTGGCCTGAAAAACCCGGTCATCACCGGCCCAGCCCGCGTGTTTGACGACGAGCAATCGGCCCTCGAAGCCATTTTGGCGGGCAAGATCAAAGCCGGTGACGTGATGGTTTTGCGCTACCTCGGCCCCAAAGGCGGCCCTGGCATGCCCGAAATGCTGGCCCCCACGGGTGCCCTGATTGGTGCCGGTCTGGGTGAAAGCGTGGGCCTCATCACCGATGGCCGTTTCTCAGGCGGCACCTGGGGCATGGTGGTGGGCCACGTCGCCCCCGAAGCAGCTGCCGGCGGCACCATCGCCTTTGTGAATGAAGGCGACAGCATCACCATCGACGCACACAAACTCGTTCTGGAGCTGAACGTACCCGAAGCCCAACTGGCCAAGCGCCGGGAAGGCTGGAAAGCCCCCGAGCCACGCTACACACGAGGCGTGCAGGCCAAGTTCGCTTTCAACGCATCGAGCGCCAGCAAAGGCGCTGTGCTCGACCTGTATTGACACCCTCTTGCTGCCCGCAAAAAAGCCGCTTGATAGCGGCTTTTTTTATGGGTCACTGACGCAAATTCAGGCGCCTGGACAGCCCAAGGCTCCCCTCAAGCTCAAATCAAAGACCAATGGCAGCAATACCGGCTTTTGCAATCTGCGCGTCTTCGTTCGACTTGACGCCACTGACGCCCACCGCGCCCAGGCAAAAACCGTCTTTCATGATCGGCACACCGCCTTCGAGCATGCCTTGAATGGCGGGAGCCGACAAAAATGAGGTGCGGCCACCGTTGATCACATCTTCATAGACCTTGCTCTCACGGCGACCCAAGGCGGCGGTGTGCGCTTTGGACGGCGCAATGTGCGCAGACACTGGGGGGGCACCGTCCAGACGAGCGAAGTGCAGCAAATGACCGCCCATGTCGACGATGGCGATGCTGACCGCCCAGTTGTTTTTCAGGGCTTCGGCTTCGGCCGCAGCGGCAATGGCTTTGACATCGGACAGTTCAAGGCAGGATTGTGTTTTCATGGTGTTTCAGAAGGCAGCGGTTAAAAAATGACGAGCATACACGGGCGCCACCCCACCCATTGCTGACCCCAGCGCAAAACAGATTCAACCGGATAACCCCATGGCAAGACGGAAATCAGTAACAGGGTCGACCTGACCGAGCAGCGCCTTTAAAATGACTTCCAGCCTTGATCCAAGGCGAGTTAAGGAGATACACCATGAGCGACCTTCGCACCCTCAATTCCGCTGACTGGGGCCATGTGGACCTGGCGGCACGCAACCGCGTTTTGCGCAACACCTATTGGCTGTTGGCCCTGAGCATGCTGCCCACCGTTCTGGGCGCCTGGGTCGGCGTGAGCACAGGCATTACCCAATCGCTGACTGGCTTCATGGGCCTGGTGGTGTTCTTGGGCGGGGCCTTTGGCTTCATGTTCGCCATCGAGAAAACCAAAAACTCCGCCGCGGGCGTGCCCGTTCTGCTGGCTTTTACCTTCTTCATGGGCCTGATGCTCTCGCGCATGATCGCCATGGTGCTGGGCTTCAAGAACGGCTCTGACCTGGTCATGACCGCTTTTGCGGGCACCGCTGGCGTGTTTTTTGTGATGGCCAGCTTGGCCAGCGTCATCAAGCGCGACCTGTCCGGCATGGGCAAGTGGCTGTTTGTTGGCGCCATGGTCCTGATGGTGGGCGGCATCATCAACGTGTTTGTGGGTTCCACCACCGGCATGCTGGTCCTCTCGACCTTGGCCATTGGCATCTTCAGCGCCTTCTTGCTGTACGACCTCAAGCGCATCCTGGACGGTGGCGAGACCAACTACATCAGCGCCACCTTGGCCCTGTACCTGAGCGTCTTCAACATCTTCCAAAGTTTGCTGGCCTTGCTCGGCATCATGGGCGGCGAGCGCGACTGATCTGCGTTGCACACAGCATAAAGGCTCCCTCGGGAGCCTTTTTTTGTAGTCCAGGCTCTTGGCCCGTACCCAGCTTGACGCTGGTCAAGCCAGCTCAAAAACCGCCATGCTCTCCACATGCGCGGTGTGTGCAAACATGTTGATCACCCCTGCAGCCACGCAGCGGTAACCCGCACGGTGCACCAAAATGCCCGCATCCCGGGCCAGCGTAGCGGGGTTGCAGCTGACATAAACGATGCGTTTTGGCGGTGTCCAGCCCTGACGCAGGTCCTGGTTTTCATGCAACTCGGCCAAGGCCTTGCTCAGGGCAAAAGCGCCTTCGCGAGGCGGGTCCACCAGCCATTTGTCGGCGGTGCCATCGGCCACCAGCATCTCAGGTGTCATCTCAAACAAGTTACGCGCCACAAACTGCGTGGGGGCCAAGCTCTGCCCTTCGGGCCGAGAGGCTTGGTTGCGGGCGTAGTTCTCGCGTGAACGCACGACCAGGGTCTCAGCCCCTTCAATGCCCAGGACCTGCGCCGCCTGGGTCGCAATGGGCAAGGTGAAGTTGCCCAGACCACAAAACCAGTCAATCACCCGCTCGGTCTTTTGCGCCTGCAACAGGCGCAGGGCCCGGGCCACCAGCACGCGGTTGATGAATGGGTTGACCTGGGTGAAGTCGGTGGGCCGAAATGGCATGGTGATGCCAAAGTCAGGCAAACCGTAACTCAGTTGCGCACCACCCTCATCCAGCAAGTGCACTGTGTCAGGGCCTTTGGGTTGAAGCCACCACTGCACTTGATGCTCAGCAGCAAATGCCCGCAGCAGGGCTTTGTCGCCCTCGCTCAAGGGCTCCAGATGGCGCAACACCAGGGCCGTGACCTCGTCGCCGCAAGCCAGCTCCAGCTGAGGCAAGGTTTCACGGGCTTCCATCTGCCCAATCAGGCCGCGCAATGGCAGCAACATACGGCTGACATGCGGCGGCAAAACTGGGCACACCTTCATGTCGGCGATGTAACGGCTCTTGCGCTCATGAAAGCCGATCAGCACTTCGCCTTTTTTGATCACATAACGCACCGACAGGCGGGCGCGGTAGCGGTAGCCCCAAGTCGGTCCCTCGATAGGGCGCAGCAGAGTTTCAGATTTGACCTTGCCCAGGTGCCAGAGGTTGTCTTCAAGCACGCGTTGCTTGATGGCCACCTGAGCCGAGGCTTCCAGGTGTTGCATCTTGCAGCCGCCGCAGGCCCCTGCATGCAGGCCGAAATGGGGGCAGCCCGGACGCACGCGTTGGGAGGATTCGTGGTGGTACTGGGTGACGGTGCCCTGCTCCCAGTTGTTCTTTTTGCGGTGCACGTTGACCGACACCAACTCGAAAGGCAAAGCACCTTCGATGAACACGACTTTGCCGTCAAGTCGGCGGGCGATGCCTTGGGCATCCATGTCCAGGGAGCCGACTCGCAGCCAGCCCTCGGGCAGGTCGGCGCTGGAGTGGCTGGGTTCGTCGGCGTGGGCTTGGGATAGGGAAATGTCTGGATCGCTCATGCCCTGATTGTCTCAGGATGTGACGCTCGCCATGAGGACCCAGCACACAGATTTACAGGGCCGTGTGAAGCTAGGTCAGCCGTCACGCACTTCAACGCGCAGGCAGGTACTTGGCCGGGTCCACCGGCTTGCCTTGGCGGCGGATCTCGAAATGGAGCTTGACTCGGTCGGCATCGGTCTTGCCCATTTCGGCAATTTTCTGACCCTTGCGCACTTTCTGGTCTTCCTTGACCAGCAGCGCCTGGTTATGGGCATAGGCCGTCAAAAAGGTGTTGTTGTGCTTGAGGATGATCAGGTTGCCATAACCACGCAAGCCTGCACCGGCATAAACCACCTGGCCGTCGGCGGCAGCCAGAACCGGGTCGCCTGCTTTGCCTGCAATGTCCAAGCCTTTGTTTTTGGCCTCGTCAAAGCCACCGATGACGCTGCCACTGGCGGGCCAGGCAAAACCCAAACCCTCGTCATTGGCAGACGGCGCAGAGGAGGAGGCTGCAGCTGGCCTGGTGGGTGTCGCCGCTTCTGCAGTGCCACCCATCGGCTGCACCACCACGCCACTGGCCTCTACCGTGGCGCTGGGAGGTGCCACACGCAAGACCTGCCCCACCTCGATCAAGTTGGCATTGGCCAAGCTGTTCCAACTGACCAGATCACGCCAAGTCTGGCCATTGTCCAAGGCAATGCGTGTCAAGGTGTCCCCACGTTGCACGGTGTAATAGCCCGGCTTGCCCGCGTTTTCTGCGCCCGGCATGACCTTCACCGCCTCGGCCGCAGGCACTGCGACTGGGGCGCTCACTTTGGGGCTGGAGCCGCGTGTTTCCACCGGTGCTGGCGCACGCGGGGATGAGGTACACCCGGCCACCAACATCAGAGCCAAAGTTGCGAGCCTAAAACGGGAAACTTCACGAAACATCATCCGGTGCCATTCCTTCATGCAATCCCCGATTTTAGAGGCACAAAGTGAACCGCCTCCAAGACTTGTCGATCAAAACCCGAGGGATTTTTTCGAATCACCACCAAGGCCTGTTGGCCCGAGGCCGTGACCGTGGGGGCCACCAGCCGTGCCCCCACGGCCAACTGATCCAACCAGGCCGAAGGCACCTCATCGCCACCGGCCGCCGAAATGATCCCAGCGTAAGGGGCCCCTTTGGGAAAGCCCAGCATGCCGTCGCCCAGCATCAGGTGCACATTGGGCAGGCGAAATGGCAGCAGATTTTTTTTGGCTTTTTCGTGCAAACCACGCAAGCGCTCGATGCTGTAAACCTCGGTAGCCACACAGCTCAGCACCGCTGCCTGATAGCCGCAGCCGGTGCCAATTTCCAGCACCCGTCCCAACTTACCCGGCGCATCTTGCCTGAGCAACTCGATCATGCGGGCCACCACATTCGGTTTTGAAATCGTTTGCCCCAAACCGATGGGCAAGCTGGTGTCCTCGTAAGCTTGCCCCACCAAGGCGGATTCGACAAAACGGTGCCGCTCCACATGGCCCATGGCCTGCAAGACCCAGGGGTCCTGCACGCCCTGCTCGGCCAATTTGGCCACCATGCGGGCGCGCACCGCGCTTGAATCCAAGCCCAGTCCGCTGGACACTGGCATGGCAGGCACCGCTGCCAGCCGCCCCGAAGCAGCGCTGGACGGCGCTTTGTGCGCCACCTGCCCTGCTGGAGGGCGAGGATTGGCTTGGACAGGCTGAGGGCTCAAAGTGGCCGCAGACCGGCCCCCGGCAGGAGGCAATTTGGCAGGAAAACTGGGCCTGGGTTTCATGCCCCGTCCTGTGGCCACAGCCGCGCGCAGGTCTGGCTCCAGGCCTGCAGGTGATCGTGCTCGGTCAAATCCACCTTCAAGGGCGTCACCACCACATGCCCCAGGTCTGCCGCATGGAAATCGGTGCCTGCACTGTCGTCCATGGCCGCACCGGCGGCGCCAATCCAGTACATGGTCTGGCCCCTGGGGTCTACCTGGGTGATGACCGGTTCGGCCGCATGCCGCCGCCCGAGTCGACACACCTTGGGCGGCTTGATCTGATCCAAAGGCAAGTTGGGGATGTTCACATTCAGCAACCAGGGGCGTGTGCCAATCAAACTCTGGTCCATCATTTGCTGGACCATGCGAGCAACAGTGCTGGCCGCAGCATCCAGATGCGCCCAGCCTTTGTCGATTTGTGACACCGCGATGGCCGGAATACCAAACAAATACCCTTCCATGGCCGCGCCCACGGTGCCCGAATACAAGGTGTCATCCCCCATGTTGGCACCGTTGTTGATGCCCGATATCACCAAATCGGGCCGATACCCCAACAAACCGGTCAAGGCGATGTGCACACAGTCGGCGGGTGTACCGTTGACATAGCGGAACCCGTTCTCGGCCCGGTTGACATACAGCGGCGTGTGCAGGGTCAAGGCATTGGATTTGGCGCTGTTGTTGTGCTCTGGGGCCACCACTTCGACATCGGCAATGGCCTGGAGTGCCGCGTGCAAGGCCACGATGCCGTCGGCCCGAAAGCCATCGTCGTTGGAGATCAGGATTTTCATACGTGAGCGGTTGTTCAATCGGCCATTGTAGGGCGATGTAGGCCTGGGACAGGTCCTCCCGTTTGATCCGCATTGGGAGCAAAACCAGGTGATGTAAAGGCTCTTGGCAGAAGGTCGCTACGGGGACATGAAGGTCAGCGCCTGACTGCCTAAGATCAGCGTTTTTTGATCGCTGATTTCATTTGGAGACACGGCATGCATGCTTGGCTTTGCGAGAACCCCACGGGCGTAGACGCCCTCAGCTGGAAAGAACTGCCCACCCCCACACCCGGGCCCGGCCAGGTGCTCATCCAGATTGAAGCAGCCAGCCTGAATTTCCCCGACCTGCTGATCGTGCAAAACAAGTACCAAATGAAGCCAGAGTTGCCCTTTGTGCCGGGCTCCGAATACGCGGGCAAGGTGCAAGCGGTGGGCGAAGGTGTGACGCACCTCAAAGTTGGGCAAAGCGTGGCCTGCCTGTCGGGCACAGGCGGCTTTGGCACCCACACCTTGGCCCCTGCCAAACTGTGTATGCCTTTGCCTGCCGGTTTTCCGGCCACCGATGGTGCGGCCTTCATCATGACCTATGCCACTTCGCACCATGCGCTGGTGGACCGCGCCGCACTCAAAGCGGGTGAAACCGTGCTGGTGCTCGGCGCCGCTGGCGGCGTGGGCACGGCGGCCATCCAGATTGCCAAAGCCATGGGGGCCAAAGTCATTGCGGCAGCATCCACCGACGAGAAATGCGCCCTGTGCACAAGCTTGGGCGCTGATGCCACCATCAACTACAGCACCCAAAACCTGCGCGAGGCCCTGAAAACCCTCACTGAAGGCAAAGGCCCCGACGTGGTGTACGACCCCGTGGGTGGCGATCTGGCCGAGCCCGCTTTCCGCTCCATTGCGTGGCGCGGGCGCTACTTGGTGGTGGGCTTTGCAGGCGGCCCCATCCCCTCGCTGCCACTGAATCTGCCCTTGCTCAAGGGCGCATCGCTGGTAGGTGTGTTTTGGGGCGAATTTGCCAGACGCGAACCACAAGCCAACGCAGCCATGATGGGCGAGCTGGCCCAGTGGTACGGCCAAGGCAAGATCAAACCCGTGCTGGACCGCACCCTGCCCATGAGCGAGCTCAAAGCCGCCTACACCCTCATGGGTTCGCGCAGCGTCATGGGCAAGCTGGTGATGGTCAACTGATGGGCTGACAACTGCCTCTCTGCAAGGGGCTGTGACCAAAACAACATGAAAAAAACTGAACATTTGACCCCCGTGGTGGTGATCACAGGTGGCGCACGCGGTATTGGTTTGGAGATTTGCAATACGTTTTTGAAACGCGGTTACCGCGTTGCGGCCCTGGACATCGACAAGGTAACGCTTGCAAAGACAGAAGCCAGCTTCAACAACCCCAGTTTCTTGGCGATTGCCTGTGATGTGTCCAAGCCTGCACAGGTGTCCCGCGCCATGGATCGCGTCGAGAAAAAATTCGGCCGCATCGATGCCCTTGTCAATAACGCAGGCGTCGCCATTTTTAAACCGATACTGGAAGTGACTTGGCAGGATTGGCGCACCATCATGGACACCAATTTGGACGGCGCCTTTTGGTGCACACAGGCATGCGCCAAAGTCATGCACAAAAACGGCGGCGGCAGTGTGGTCAATATTGCCTCCATCTCCGGTCTGAGGGCCAGCACACTGCGTGTTGCCTATGGCACCAGCAAAGCGGCCCTCATCCACCTCACCAAACAGCAAGCTGCCGAACTGGGCGATGTGGGCATTCGTGTGAACTGCGTCGCGCCAGGCCCTGTGGCCACCGAAATGGCCAAGCTGGTTCACAGCAAGGCCATCATCAAAGACTACCACGACACCATTCCCATGAACCGTTATGGCAGCACCGAAGAAATTGCCAACACCGTGGCATTTCTTTGCAGCCCTGAGGCCAGTTACATCAATGGTCAAACCATCGCAGTTGATGGTGGATTTGATGCGGCGGGTGTGGGCTTGCCCACATTGCGCAAAAGCCGTCAAAGCGCAACGCCACGTTCCATCGGGAAAAAATAATCTCGGCTCAAGTCACCCCCAAAAGCAACTCATTCAAGAACGAATCGCAGTGCAGTTTAAAGGGGTATCGACGGCTGGACGCCACTTTCGGCTTGACTCGGGAGCCTGGCGAAGACGTAGCGATGCCGCAGGTTCCCATCTGGACCACGCAACACGTTCCGGAGAACGCCCTCAAGCGCGAAGCCGCATCGCACGGCCACCGCACGAGATGCGGCGTTCTCTTCGAGGGTGACAAGTTCAACCCGAATGGCCTGTAGGTCAGTTAACGCCCAATCTGCCAGCACCTCGACACCTTCGGATGCATATCCATTTCCGACTTCACTGGTTCTGATCCAATAGCCGACCTCTGTTTTTGGTTCATTCCAATCGGTTCGATGCAGTCCCACTGAGCCGACGAGTCGGCCTGAATCCTTCTTGAAAGCAAGGTAGGGCAAGTCTGTGCGAAGGAGAAAGTTAGACCGAGCAGTACGGCAGCGCTCTTGCGCTGCGGCGAAGGTTTGCTCCTGTGACACCCAAGGCAGGAACCACAAGTGGCGGCGCAACTCCACGATGGATTCCAACAGGGCTTCGTGCAGTGCCGCAGCATCACCAACCTCGAACGGCCGCAAGATGAGACGAGCAGTCTCGAAGCGAGATGGAATCTGAGACGTTAGGGGATCTGGCATGGTCTGGAATGCAACGTGAGCATTATTTATCTGGGCCAATAGGAAAACCCAAGAAAAAAGCCCGTAAGACGAATCTTACGGGCTTGGTTCTGGCGGCCCAGAACATACCTCATCACAAACTGCCTAAGATTTTGATGGGCAAGCAAATCAAGCACTTGGTGTCCAGTTCATCTT
>JBIKHW010000151.1:0-7815 GCA_044361935.1 Limnohabitans sp.
GCCAAGCTGGGCTGGGTGAGCCGGGCCTGCGCGATCACATGGCTGGCGTAGCCGTGCCAAGTGGTCTGGCCCGAGGCCACCAAGTGGTAAAGGCCGCCAAGCGCGGGCTGCAACAAAGTGGCGCGGATGGCGTGCGCCGTGACGTCGGCGATCAGGTCGGCCCCGGTGGGTGCGCCGTGCTGGTCGTCAATGACGGTGAGGCGTTCGCGCTCAGCGGCAAGGCGCAGCATGGTTTTGGCAAAATTGCCACCCTGCGCGGCATAGACCCAGCTGGTGCGAAAAATCAGGTGCGCACAGCCGCTGGCCACGATGGCCTGCTCGCCTTCGAGTTTGGTCTGGCCGTACACACTCAGAGGCCCGGTGGCGCTGCCCTCTTGCCACGGGCTTTGGCCTTGGCCGTTGAACACGTAGTCGGTGGAGTAATGCACCAGCAAAGCCCCGATTTGCGCGGCCGCCTGCGCCAGCGCGGCGGGCGCGGTAGCGTTCAGGCAACGCGCCAGCTCGGGCTCGCTTTCTGCTTTGTCCACAGCGGTGTGCGCCGCGGCGTTCACGATGACATCGGGTTGGAAGGCCAACACCGTTTGCGCCAAGCGCTCGGGCTGGCTCAGGTCACCACAAAAGTCGGTGCTGTGCCGGTCCAGCGCCAACACCTCGCCCATGGTTGCCAGGCTGCGTTGCAGCTCCCAGCCGACCTGGCCGTTTTTACCCAAAAGAAGGATTTTCATGAGGCGCTGTATTGCTTGCTGACCCACTCGCGGTATGCGCCGCTTTGCACATGCTGCACCCACTCGGGGTTGGCCAGGTACCACTCGACGGTTTTGCGGATACCGGTCTCAAACGTTTCCGCAGGCTTCCAGCCCAGCTCGGCTTCGAGCTTGCGGGCGTCAATGGCGTAGCGCCGGTCGTGGCCGGGTCGGTCGGTCACGTAGGTGATCTGGCTGGCGTAGCTGCCGCCGTCGGCTTTGGGGCGCATCTCGTCGAGCAACTTGCAAATGGTTTGCACGATCTCGATGTTGGGCTTTTCGTTCCAGCCGCCCACGTTGTAGACCTCGCCCAAGCGCCCGGCTTCGAGCACACGGCGGATCGCACTGCAGTGGTCTTTGACATAGAGCCAGTCGCGGATTTGCATGCCGTCGCCATACACGGGCAAAGGCTTGCCCGCCAAGGCGTTGACGATCATGAGCGGGATGAGTTTTTCGGGGAAGTGGTAGGGCCCGTAGTTGTTGCTGCAGTTGGTAGTGAGCACCGGCAAGCCATAGGTGTGGTGCCAGGCGCGGACCAGGTGGTCAGCTGCCGCCTTGCTCGCGCTGTAGGGGCTGTTGGGCTCGTAGCGGTGGGTTTCGGTGAAGGCTGGATCGCCCTTGGCCAAAGAGCCGTACACCTCGTCGGTGGAGACGTGCAAAAACCTAAAACCAATCTTTGTAGGAGCGGTCCCCGACCGCGATGGTGCGTTTGCCGACGACTCAGCGCTGTCAGAGACCGTTCCTCTAGGCAGAGCGCTCCAATACCCTCGCACCGACTCCAGCAAGCGAAAGGTTCCCACGATGTTGGTCTCGATGAAGTCGCCGGGACCGTGGATGGAGCGGTCCACATGGCTTTCGGCGGCGAAATTAACCACCGCACGCGGCTGGTACTCGGCCAGCAGGTGGCTGACCAAGGTGCAGTCGCCGATGTCGCCTTGCACCAGTGTGTGGCGTGCATCGCCTTGCAAACTGACCAGGGTTTCGGGGTTGCCCGCATAGGTCAGTTTGTCGAGGTTGATGATGGACTCGTTGCTGGCGGCCAGCCAATCGAGGACAAAGTTGGCGCCAATGAAGCCGGCGCCTCCGGTTACAAGAAGTGTCATATGGATGCGGATTTGTCGAGTGCCACGGGGGGTAGCACCGCTGTTTTAAGATTTTAGGAGCATTGCGAGCAAACGCAGGTTAAAGTGACAATTTGATCAGGAAGTACACCATGACCAAATCCAACGGCACCACGCGCAAAAAATCCATCGCTGCACCTTCCCAAAACACGGCCCCACCGAACGCCCAGCATGTTTGGCTGGCAGGCTTGGGGGCCATGGCCAAAGCCCAGGAGCAAGGCAGCAAGGCGATTGAAGCTCTTGTCAATGAAGGTTTGAGCTTTCAGCGAAAAAGCCAGGCCGAGGCTCAGCTACGCTTGCAAGAAGCCACCGAACGGTTGACCCACATTGCCAGCGATTTCGGCCATCAAGCCTCAGGACGGGTTGACAAGCTGGAGCACTTGTTTGAAGACCGCGTGGCCAAGGCCTTGCACCGCTTGGGCATGCCCTCGCCGATCGACATGCAGATGCTCAACGACCGAGTGGCACAGTTGGAGGAACGGCTTGCGGCATTGCAACCTAAGGCCGCAACCAAAACTTCCCCTACAGACAAAACAGCCTCATCCGAAGCGCAGGCGTCCGGCCCTGCCAAGCGGCAGAAGAAAACTGCTTGATCCACAGGTCCTGTCTTTAGCCATGGCCAAAAAAGCCCCCCGTCGCACCGCTGAGCGCATCGCCGAGGTGACGCTGGAGCTCTTCAACAGGTTTGGCGAGCCGAACGTTTCTACCACCATGATTTCAGCTGAGCTGAACATCAGCCCCGGCAATCTTTACTACCATTTCCCCTCTAAAGACGCTCTGGTTAACCAGTTGTTTGACCGGTACGAAACGGCATTGCTAGGGTTGCTGGACGCAGCACCCGATGTGCAGGATGTGGAAGACACCTGGTTTTTTTTGCATTCTTTGTTCGAACAGGTTTGGAGCCACCGCTTCTTGTACCGCGACCTGAACAATTTGCTTTCAGGCAATCGGCACCTCGAGACGCACTTCCACGCGGTGCTGGAGCGCAAAACACACGCTTTCAGGTCATTGCTGGAGTCTTTGGCCACTGCGGGCCTGATGCGCATCGATCCTGACAGCATAGAGACGCTGTCCGCCAGCATGTCGGTGATGGTCACTTATTGGCTGAGTTATGAGTATGTGCGCAACCCGCGCCAAGCCATGGAGCCTGCCAGCGCCGGGTTGGCACTGACCCGGGGTGCACAGCATGTGCTGGCGCTTTTAAAGCCTTACATGGCCAGCACTGACATGCAGTCGCATTTGCAGTCTCTGACTGCAGCATATAACCCGCAAAGTCCGACCTGAAATTCAGGCGAAACGCTGCGCCGCCAGCGCCAGCAGTCCGTCGAAGATCAGGTTGTCAACCAATTCAAACTGCATTGACATGCTAGGGGCCATCTTCCAGCCCGCACCGCCCGTCATGATGCAAGCAGGCTCTTGCCCCGTATGATCCCGCAGGTGTTGCACCATGCGCTCACACGCGCCCGCAATGGCGTAGGTGCCGCCACTGGTGAGGGCGTCACTGGTGTTCGTGGGAAAGGGTCGGACATCGCCTGTGGGCACATGCAAGCCCGCGGTACCGGATTCGAGGGCCCGCAGCATGATGCCGTGGCCAGGCAAAATCAACCCGCCCAGGAACCGGCCATTTTCATCAATGGCATCGACCGTCACGGCCGTGCCCACCATGACCACCACCAAAGGTCGCGCCGGGCCTGTAGCCAACATGCGGTGACGGGCCCCGATCATCGCGACCCAACGGTCCGCACCAAGTCTTGAGGGATGGTCGTAACCATTGGTCAGGCCAGCCTCCCGGGCACTCGGGACCACCCACTGTGGGGAGAAGTCCCAGATGTCCATTTGCTCTTGGACCCGCCTCTTTACGGCATCACCAGCCACCACACATCCAAGCATCCGGTCGATGTGATGCCATTGAGCCCAAGCACCTTCAGACAATCGGTCGATGTTTTCCAGAAATTCGGCGCCATGGGCCAGCAACTGGCTTCTGGGACTGGCTTGGTCGTACAGCGCCCATTTGAGACGCGTATTGCCCACATCGATGGCTAAAAATGTCATGTGCCGATGATAATGAATTTACATCGGCTACTTTTCCTTCAGCCGTTCGATCCGGTCGCTTGGGCCTTTCGAATGACCTCGTTGGCATCTTGATCCGAACGAGTTGGGGCATCCGATGCGTCGACTTGAAGAAGCAAGCCCAGCAATCTGGCGCCATGCTCTACGGCCATGGATGCGTACTTGACATCCCCTTGAACCAAGGCGCTGGCCATGAATTCGACTCGCTCAAAAGCGTGGATATTGCCCGCCACTTTGCCAGCAACGATGATGCGGTTGGCCAGCACATCACCCTCAACCTCGCCGTTAGGCCCAACCACCACACAGATGTTGGCGTCCTTGGGGGCTTCAATGTTGCCGACAACCTTGCCATCGATGCGAACGCTTTCCTGTAAACGCAAAAAACCGTGAATTTCTGCATGGCGGCCAATCAGGGTGTCGAATCGTTCTTGGTTTATGACCAATGGCGTTTGCGTGTTCTTCTTTTTACTAAACATGTCTTTCTCCTTGTCGTTGAATCATAGGATATTCAGGATTTGGCCCACGCGGCCAATGCTTTTGCAGGGTGCATGGCTTGCCCCTTGTAAATCACCTCGTAATGCAAATGCGGGCCGGTTGAGCGACCCGTGTTGCCCAGTTTGCCAACTTCTTGATACCGCTGCAGCACATCATGAGGCTTGACACTCAAGGCCCTCAAATGAGCATAACGCGTCACGAAACCGTCGGCATGCGCAACCTCGACCAAATTGCCATAGTCGCCCGCGTACTCAGCACGCACCACAACACCGGGTGCTGTTGCGTAAACAGGGGTTCCGATGGCAGCGACAAAGTCTATCCCTTCGTGCATGCTGGGCAAATGGGTCAGCGGGTCAGGACGAATGCCCAATGAACTGGTCAAAAGTAAATCACCAGCCAAGGGTAGCGCGGTCGGCAGCAAGTCCAATCGGTGCAGATCAGCTTTCCAGCGGGACTGCATATTAGCCATAGCAGCATCATAAAGTTGCATTTGCTGCAATGACACATCAATCTGGCTGCTGAGTTTTGCTGCCTTAAAAGGCCCAGAGAACAGCCAATTTAGAGGCCCTCCTTGCCCGGCAAACTCAAGATCACTGGTATTCACCGAAAACGGCAGCAGCTTTTCAATGTCTAATCGGTCCAAAACCTCATCTTTGGTAGTTTCTAAATCTTGCAGACGGTCCCTGACACCGGCCAATTGACGATTCAATGCTTCCAACTTCGCCCGGTAGCTGGCCTCCAGTTTTTCTTGTTCTGTGTGACTGATCACCCCTCCAAAGCGATAAGCCAATTCGGGCACGAATTCAATCGCCACCCGTAACCCCACCATGTGGAACACAAAGCCCAGCAGCAACAATAAAATTGAACCAGCGACAGCAACTCCTTTCACAAATTTAGATGTGATTGAGAGTTTGACAACTTTGTCTGTTGGCCCCGCCATCCATATCAATTGCATAAGCGCCTTATAACCTGACTGACACCCATTCTAACGACATAAAATGCACTTTTTGTTACTTTAATACCCACCTCAAACTTAGCCAGTCACATCAACTCAGCCCAGCAGTGGGAGGTTCACACCATGGGACGCAATATTGGAAAGACTGATTCGTACGCCCGGGCTGCACGAAGCACCAAGGCGTCACCAAACATCGGCCCCACGATCTGCAGGCCCATAGGCAGGCCATTACGGGTCAAGCCACAAGGCACGGTGATCGCGGGCTGCTGAGTGAGGTTGAAGGGGTAGCTGAACGGCGTCCAGCCCAGCATGGACACCGGATTCATGGCCACCGTGCCGGCCTCACGAGCCTCAAAAGCGGGAATCGAGACGGCGGGCGTGACCAGCAAGTCATAGCGCTGCATGAACTGGCGCATGTACGAGCCCAACACACCGCGGCGTTGGTTGAGTTGCTGGATTTGCAAGGCGCTCAGTTGAGCACCGAACTCAGCCTCGGCTTGGAAGTCGGGGTCGGCCACGGCCTGCTGCTCGGCGCTCAAGCCTTTCCAGACGGTGTAAGCGCCCAAAAACCAGAGCCCTGTGGTGATCTCCAAGGGGTCTTCGAAACCCGGGTCAACCTGCTCCACATGGGCACCCAAGGCCTGCAGTTGCTGCACGGCGGCATCCACCGCAGCGGCGATTTCGGGGTCCACGTTTTGCGCATAACCCAAGTTGGGCGAGTAGGCGATTCTCAAGCCCCGAATCCCGTCTTCCAAGCCCACGGTGTAGTCGCTCGTGTCGGGGGGCAGAGATGTCCAGTCGCGGGCATCGGGCTGCTTGAGCACGTTGGTCATCAAGGCGGCGTCGCGCACGCTCATGGTGTGTGGCCCCAAGTGTGCCACCGAGCCAAACGGTGACAGGGGGTAGGCGGGCACGCGGCCAAAGCTGGGTTTGAGACCCACGTTGCCGCAAAAGGCCGCCGGAATGCGCACGCTGCCCGCACCGTCGGTACCCACACCTATGGGCCCCAGGCCTGCGGCCACGGCGGCGGCCGTGCCGCCAGAGGAGCCTCCAGGCGTGTGGTTCAGGTTCCAGGGGTTGCGGGTGATGCCGGTGGCGGGTGAATTGGTCTCGCCTTTGCAGCCAAATTCGGGCGTGGTCGTTTTGCCCAGCAACACAGCACCCGCTTCGCGCAGGCGGGCGGTGGCTGGGGCGTCCACGTCCCAGGGCTGGTTCGGGTCGATGGTGCGGCTGCCGCGCAGGGTGGGCCAGCCTTGGGTCAGGATCAGGTCCTTGATGGAGGTAGGCACCCCGTCCAAAGCGCCCACGGGCGTGCCTTGCTGGCGGTGCAACTGCCAGCGCGCTTCGCTGGCGCGGGCGCTGGCCAGAGCCGCTTTTTCGTCCACCAAACAGAAGGCATTGATTTGCGGGTTGACGTGTTCGATGCGCTGGAGCACCGCCTGGGTGACTTCAACCGGTGAGGCCTGGCCGCTGCGGTACAGCGCCAGCAGTTCGTGGGCGGGGGTCTGGGTCAGGTCGGTGCTTATCTGGCTCATGCTGGTCTTTCTGGTAGGTGCGTCCATGCAAGCCCCCTGTTGGCAAGCCGCAGGCCTTACGGCTTGGCAGACACGCCCGATTCAGGGGCGGGTGCGCGTGTTCGGACTGAGTTTTTTCCAAGGCAAATCCCCCGGATCGGCGGCCATGGGGCCAGCCGCTTTGGCCACCAGCACGCGGCTGGCGATGGGGGTGAAGTCGGCCCGGAAATGGTTGGAGCTTTTGACCACCAGGAGCTTCATCTGCTCGGGGTGGATGCCCACGGCTCGGAACAGTTCGCGGTCGAGCATCTGGCATTTGCCGCTGGACACGGCAATCAACACGCCATCAATTTCGAGGCACGCACAAGGGCCAATGTGGACTTTCATGCCGGTCATCATGGGGCCTTTGAGCTCGCAGTCATCCGGCCCCAAGGCCCGCACCGTGAAGCGCCCTTGCAAAGGCGGGTCGCTCGCCTCGCCGGTGAAGGTGGGCACAGCCTTGCCCAAGGCCAGTTGCAGACTCGCGCCGATACCGGCCTCATGCGCCATGCGGGCCGCAGCGGGGTCATACAACAAGCCCACGGCCACTTGACCAGGCCAGCGCTTTCCAGCGCCTTGTTGCAGCAGGGCATGCAGCATGCCGGTGGTGTTGCTGTCACCGCCTGCGCCGGGGTTGTCTTGGGTGTCGGCCATGACCACGGGCGCGGCAGACACCTCGGCCGTGGCCAGGGCTTGCGTGACCGCATCGCGGGCGGGCAACACATCGGGGCGCCACTGGCCGGGTTCGGCCACGCGCTCAAACAGGCGCTGCACCGCCGCTTCGGCCTGCGGGCCGTGGCCCCAGACCACCGGGCCGCACTCGGCAAAGTCAGATGCGGGAAAGCCCATGCAAAAACTGAGCATGCAGCCGGCTTGCG